>JANMEV010000592.1:0-33828 GCA_031377305.1 Planctomycetota bacterium
ATGCCGCAGCCAGGTTAACGCTTGAGGTTGTCTTTCCGACGCCGCCTTTTTGATTCATCACGGCTATGCTGCGCATGGTGCAGAGTCCTTCGACCGAGTTTTCGTCCACTGAATTCAACTGCTATGTCACCGGTTTTACTGGCACCGTGAGATCTCGAACAGGTCTGCTTACCGCAGCGGCAGCATTCGCGACTTGTAAAGCGGCAGAAACGGCCACGGTCGTACCTGTGCGGACAGTTTTCGCCAGAAACGACGCTACTCGGTCGCAGAATATGCCATACCGGAACCAGGCCGATCCCGTCTCCAATTTGAAGCGGAACACCTCTGCCATCGACGAATCGAGCCCGTTCGATTTTGGTTTTGAGTATTCGCGGTCTTTTTTTGTTCTGTAAATTGAGTCACTTCCCGATGATAGCCCAGGGGATGTTACTATCATGTGTAAATGACCCGATCGCTGATACCCGCCATCATTGCTCTGCGACAAAACCCCACAAACGCCGGAGCCTGGAGCCGCCCTGTGACACGTTCAGATACTTCCCTGCTGACAACAATCCTGCTCGTGATCGTCTTCTCAGCCTCGCTTCATGGCGAAGACTGGCCATGGTTTCTGGGGCTAAAACACACAGGAGAATCAGGCGAATCGAATCTGGAGCTTGACTGGACCAAAGAATCGCCTCAGACGTTATGGAAACAGGCCATCGGCACTGGCTACAGCGCTCCGTCGGTACTGGGGGACAAGCTTGTCATTCACCATCGCACTGAAAAGCAGGAGGTTGTGTCCTGTCGCAGCACAAAGAATGGCGACGAGCTTTGGCACTACGAATACCCGTCGACGTTCGAAGATCCCTATGGCTACAACAACGGACCTCGCTGTTCGCCCGTTCTCACGGAGGATCGATGCTACACGCTCGGCGCAGATGGGATGCTGTCGTGTGTTTCCATGGGAGGCGGGAAGCTGATTTGGCAGAGCGATCTTCGAAAAGAGTTCACTCTGCCCGACTGGTTCTTCGGGATGGGATGCTCCCCACTTCTGGATGGCGATCGCCTGATTGTGCTTGTCGGCGGACAGCCAAATTCCGGAGTCGTCGCATTCAATTCGACGGACGGAAAAATTCTCTGGCAGGCGGTCGGCAGGAAAACCTGGGATGGAGTCAAAACAGATTCTGGCGACACGTACAAATGGACGGGCGATGAAATGGTCGCCAGTTACTCTTCGCCGGTCATCCACGAGATTCATGGCAAACGCCACCTGCTGTGCCTGATGAGGCATGGCCTTGTTTCGCTCAACCCGGAAACGGGCGACCAGAATTTTTCGTATTGGTTTCGAGCCCGCGTCCATGAATCCGTGAATGCTGCCTGTCCCATTGTTATTGACGATCAGATCTTTCTTTCCGCTGCATACCAGGTTGGTTCTGTGTTGCTGAAAGTGAAACCCGACGGAAAATCCTTTACCGAGGTCTGGCGAGATCGGCGAAATCTTCTGGCCCATTGGTCGACGCCAATTTACGTAGATGGCTGCATCTACGGCTTCAGTGGCCGCCACGAAAATGAAGGGGAGCTCAGATGCATTCAACTGACGGATGGAAAGGTACGATGGGCATCAACGGGATTCGATGGTGACTTGCAGAAGCTTACACGCGACCGAAACACCGGTCGCATCGTGGATTCAACCTCCGGCAAGGAGATCCCGTATCCATTTCTTGGCAGAGGATCACAAATTCAGGTTGGCAAACAATTCATCGTGCTTGGAGAACGAGGCACGATTTCACTCGTGGAAATCAACAAAGACAAATTCGTCGAACATGGCCGCTTCTTTCTCGATGAAATCAACTACCCGGCCTGGGCCGCTCCGGTTTTGTCGAATGGAAAACTCTATCTCCGCAGTGAGAAGTGGGTGGTTTGTCTTGATCTTGAGCCAAGGTAGTTTTTGGAACACTGTAAATGCGTCCCCCTGCAGCCCACCGATCCTGCCTTTATCCGACCGTCGCAGGTTACCGCCTTTGACTGCTCTTCCACCTTGATGTAGCTTTCAACGAGGCAGCCGCCATAGCCGGAAGAATGATGGCACGACAACAAGTCGAACAGATGGCAGAGATAAGACGACATGAAGATTCAGCAGTTTCTTGAACACTACGGTGTGAAGACAAATCCATTTAGTCAGGAAGACGCTCAGTCAGATCACATCTTTCAGCAGCACTGTGCGGAGACTATTCATCATCCGGCGTGGGACAAGGTTCTCGGAGACTGCCGAAACCCGAGCACTTCAATCGTGTTCGGCGAAAAAGGAGCCGGCAAGACGGCCATTCGGATTCAGCTCTTGAAGGCACTCAAGGATCACAACGAAAAGTTCCCAAAAGAGCGGGCATTTGTGATCAGTTATGATGACCTCAACCCGTTTCTCGATGCGTTTCGTGACCGACTGCGGGGACGTCGTCGGACGCCCGACCAGGCGTTGAAACAGTGGCGACTTTGGGATCATATGGATGCCCTGCTTGCATTGAGCACTCGACGACTCTGCAACGTGATCGCCGACAAGAATGCGGTAGATCCGGATTTTGACCTGACACAGATTCGCGACCTGCCCCGACAGCGAAAACGCGACCTCCTGATGCTGGCAGCTTTCTATGACCAATCATCCGATCAATCTCACTGGCGTCGATGGAAGGGAATTCGGGGCCAGATCGGCTACATGACGCCTTTCGTTCATTGGCGTTTTGCACTGGGCGTCGCGGTAGCTTTGTTTGTACTGTGGTTCGCGTTTCGCGGATTGACGACTGATACGCTGAAAACGCTTGGAACTCTGAAGTCGTGGTGGGTGTACGCCGCGATTGCTGCTGGCTGGTTTCCGTTCGCTAAGCGATATGTGTCTCTTTGGTGGCGAGCCAGCCAGATTGCCAAACAGGTTCGTATTCTGGAGCACGGTACATCGTCTCTTCAGCGAATCCTGTCGCGATTCCCGGAAGGCGAAATTGACGATCAGCCAATGCCGTCGCGCGATCGCAGCGACGATCGCTATGAGCTGTTGTCTAAGCTTCAACGAATTCTGAAGCCGCTCGGATTTTCCAGCATCGTCGTGCTGGTTGACCGAGTTGACGAGCCACATCTGATTAATGGTTCCGCCGAACGGATGCGAGACTTCCTTTGGTCGATGTTCGACAACAAGTTTCTAAAACATCCCGGAATTGGCTTTAAGATGCTGCTTCCACGAGATGTTGTCTATTTCCTGACTCGCGAAGAAAAAGAGTTCTACGAGCGATCGCGTCTGGACAAACAAAACCTGATTAAGTCGCTTGAATGGACGGGTGAGTCGCTATTTGACATGGCAACGAATCGAATTCGAGCTTGCTTGACAGAGGCGACTGGCGGAAACGAGCCGGTCAAAAATGCGATCACGGTGGGAGACTTCTTCGCTGAGGACATTTCCCGTGAAGACCTGATCCAGAAATTTGCCAGGCTGCGAGTCCCTCGCCACCTCTTCCGATTTCTCTACCGTTTGCTGACGGAACACTGCAACCGGACAACGGAAGACCAACCATCATGGAAGATTAGTCGCGTCGTCCTTGAGATGGTCAGTGATTCCTACGGCAAAGAACAGGAAGCGCTCGACCGCGGACTTGGAACAGGTTGAGAGAACTCGAGAGGTCGGTTCAGCAGGATTCGTCGATTTCACGGCGAATCGGGCAGGGCAGGCCAGACCAGGAAATGGTCTCCCTTAGTCAGACGATGCCTTCAGGCACAACGCCATAGTGAGTGTAAAAAGTGCTCTCGCCAGGCTGAGGAACCCAATTCATGGTCGATTGAGCGTCCCATAAACGGAATTCGTGAATTCCTTCCAGGGAAAAACCGACGCCAGCGAATTGTCTCGGTTCCAATTCGCGTTTTGACCAACTCAAACTCCCTCGCAGCGACATAGAAACATGATCAACGAAACATGATCAACGAAACGTGATCGACCTTGCCTATCCGCAAGGATCGCCCAACTGGCGGTACCTGAAGACTTGCTCAGGGATCACTAATCGGCTGTTATCCCTCGCTTCCGGATAGGAGGGATGTTTTCGTGTGGCAATTCGAATCAACGTCCACATTGTGACCTTGACCATTCGTCGATTCGTGGATGAGAATCCCGACGATGAGGGATCAAACCCATTTCTCCAACTCAATGACGAAGGATTTTCGATGTTTCTGGCCCGAATGAAGCGAACACTGCTGGCATCTGCGCTGATGCTGGGTGGCCTGTGTGGGGTTGCATCTGCACAAACAACTGACACCAAAGTGCTCAGCAATCAGATCCTCCCCAAGGACACCTACCTCTACATGTCGATGCCCAACGTGGACGACATGAAAGCGGGCTTTGCCAGTTCATCAGCGGGACGGCTTTGGGCCGACCCCGCGATGGATGCGTTCAAAGCAGAACTTGAGAAAGCTTTCGCGACTCAAATGGAAGAGGGTTTCGCTCAGGTTCAGGAAACACTCGGACTGACCGTTGAAGAACTTCTGTCCATTCCGACCGGCGAGGTGACTCTCGCTTTCTCAAAGGCTCCTCCCAACAAGATGGGAGCTATTTTGTTCTTTGACTTTGGTTCACACGAATCCGAAGTGAAGGGACTTCTGGAAAAAGCGACCGGCGCTCTGAGTTCCGTTTCTGAACTTGAATCAGGCAACGTCGAGCATGACGGCACCGAACTGACGATGTACACCGTCAAAGCGGATATCGCTAAGAAGACGCCGCTGGCGAAAGAGTTCGGTTGGTTCCTGAAAGACGAGCGACTTGTAATCAGCAACAGCAGTGCATTGCTAAAGCTGACTCTGGACAACTGGGACGGCGCGTCGGAGAAGACGCTTGTTAACAATGAAGTGTTTTCATACATCATGGAGAAGTGCGAATCCGAACCGGGTGCCAGCATGATGACGACTTACGTTGATCCCATCGGAATGTTCACTCAATTGGTCCAGACTGGCTCACTCGGTGAAGCTGGGCTTGCGGCCGGTATGGGAATCAGCGTTCTTCCGATGCTTGGTGCGAATCAGTTGAAGGCCATGGGCTCCGTCGGCGAAATTGGCGGAGACGAAGAATTTGAAGCTGTCTCTCGAGCCTTCATCTACACCGAACAGCCTCCTCAGGGCGCAATGCAGGTTTTCCAACTGGACACCGTCGATCAGGTTCCTCCAGGTTGGGTGAAGGACTCAGCCAGCACATGGATGGCCGCAAACTGGAAAGTCGGCGAGGCGTACACCGCAATTGAAAATCTTGTTGACATGTTTCAGGGTGCTGGAGCATTCGCGAAGATCATTGATCAGATTTCTGAACAGGGTCCGGAAATTCACATCAAGAACGACGTTATTGATCAGCTCGACGGAAAAATGAATGTTGTTATTTCTCCTGGCGATCCAGAAGCAGACGTAACTTCCGATGACGTGCTGTTCTCATTGGGAGTGCGGGACAACGAGAAGATGGCCGAACTGCTAAGCAAGCTGTCTTCTCAGCCGGGCTTCCCAGGAGAGGTTCGAGAACTGGAAGGCGCCACGATTTATGAAATCCCGACTCCCGGCGAAGGCATGAAAATCGCGTTTACCGTAGCAAACAATCAGTTGCTCATTGGTGTTGGTGGCAATCAGCTTGAACAGGCTGTTCGAAACGACGACGACGTTCGCCCTTTGGCTGAATCTGACGAATTCAAGGCCGTAGCCGAGCACTTCGCAGAGGGGGCTCTTGCGGTTTCCTTCACTCGCCCTGCCGCTCAGTATCACCGAATGTACGACATGCTGCGTGACGGTAAAGCTGCGGAAATCTTTGCTGGTATGGACGAACTTGCGAACATCGATTTTTCAACTCTGCCGTCGTTCGAAGTTGTTGAAAAGTACATGGCACCCACAGGTGGTTATTGGATTGGCGACGAAAACGGCGTCTTCATGGAACAGTTTTCTCTCAATCCAGACAAATAGCGTTTAGCCCTTCGGGCAGTTTGATGACGAAATGAAAGCCCGGCTCAAAAGAGCCGGGCTTTATTTCATCGAAGAAGATTCCCAACACGCAACCAGTGGTCTGTTTACACTGGATTTGGGGGTTGCAAACAGAACTCTTTTCGCCGACGGACCGGTGAACCTATGCAGGCAAACCGTTCTGTCAAGTCACAGTAAACCAGACCGGAGTTGTAACAAAGCACCAGGCAACAAATGATCGGGTGCTGGTTCGACATCGGGATTCGTGGTACATCTTGCCCCATGTTCGCGACTTCATTAACTCTGCGTGGATCAGATTGCATGGCTCGACGACGTCCGCTGAATCCACTAAACGGCATCACGCTTGAGATGATGCTCAAACAACTCGTCGCGCATCTGGGCTGGGAAGCGATGGGGCAGGAGATTGCAATTCGCTGCTTCACGCACGACCCAAGCATTGGGTCCAGCCTCAAGTTTCTACGAAAGACTCCCTGGGCTCGAACCAAGGTGGAATGGCTTTACCGCAATCAGCTAAAGCACATGCGACTGCCGGCGAGCAGCGAAGCCAGCCCAACCGATGATACTCCCAAATAGCGACCTCTTCTGCAGGATTCCGTGGCTGAATCGGGTGGATTGTCTGATTACTTATTCAACAAAAGTCGCCCGTTTCGCGTGGCTCGCAGCACATAGCGTTGCCCCATGTGCTCAATCACGACCTCGGAAGTGCCGCCGGAAATCTCTTCGAACGAAACAACTGCCTGCTCGCTTTGAGGTCGCAGTGGAGGCAACGGCTCGTTTTGAGGAATCACGTTCTCGGAGTTTTCAGTCACAATTGAGGGTCCTGAAGGACTTCTAAAACTCAGGAAATAACCCATTCAAACCAGTGTCAGGCGAGCGAAGACGAAGCGATTCAATTGAGAAACCAGGCATTTTCCGTCGCACCGACCATCGGACGCTGAGTGATTATTCTGCTTGGCTTCTGGCAGAAATCTTGGAAAGAGCAGGTTGACAACCTGGACAGCACCGATAGAGTATTGCGACTGAGTCTCAATGTCAATTCTTGATCGCTGGTTCTTGAGGAACCTTGCCAACAAGGCAGACTTTAGACGCCCAGTTCTTTTGCTGAGGCCACAGCCAGCCAGTGACATGGTCAGGTAGCCAGCCACGCCCAGCACGACTCGAGTTGTTCGGCAATGTGCTGAACTGAGGTTTCGTGTGATCTGTGTGGAGTAACTATTCAATGCGACGGTGTTCAACTTTGCGAACTCGCGGTTTTACCTTGATCGAGCTTCTGGTTGTGATTGCCATTATCGCGATCCTGATCGCTCTTCTGCTTCCAGCCGTTCAGGCGGCTCGTGAAGCAGCCCGACGAACTCAATGTAAGAACAATCTCAAACAACTCGGGCTGGCACTTCACAACTATCACGACTCATACAGTGTTTTCCCGCCCGGAGGTACCTACAAAGCAGCGACCGTTCAACCGGCGGGCTGGTCAGTGCAGGCGAGACTGTTGCCCTACCTTGAACAGGCGAACCTAACCAATCTGATCGACTTCAGCAGAGGATACAGCGTTCAGCCGACCGTGACCCCGATTCGCGTCGCGACGTTGATGTGCCCCAGTGAGATCAATGACAAGCCTTACGTCGATGGTGCGATAACGTACTGGCCATTGAATTACGCGGCCAACTATGGCGATTGGTTCATCTGGAACCCTGCGAACGGTCAGTTTGGAACCGGCGCGTTCGGCCCGAATGCAAAAACTGGCATGCGAGATTTTACCGACGGAACCAGCAACACCATGGCGATGGCTGAGGTGAAGGCTTTTCAATACTACCTGCGAGACATAGGCTCCGTCGGCAATCTGCCAATCCCTTCTGATCCGGCGGCCGTTAGCGGTCTTGGTGGGACGTTGAAGAATTCCGGGCATGCCGAATGGGTGGATAGTCGCGGAAATCAGTCTGGCTTTACCACAACGTTTGTCCCCAATACAAAGGTACCTCACAACGACGGTGGCACTATTCGTGACATCGACTGGATCAACGTCAGGGAAGGCAACAGCGCCACAGATTCAACCTTTGGAGTTCTAACAGCTCGCAGTTTTCACATCGGGATCGTTCAGGGATTGCTGATGGATGGCTCCGTACGAGGATTCTCCGACAACATCGACCGAGGTCTCTGGCGCGGCCTGGGGACTCGTGGCGGTGGTGAGGTGACGAGCGAGTTCTAACAAAGCAGCGACCTCGGTTCTTTCGTCCGTTCGGAACGTCTTGGACAGTTCTGATCGGCAAAAATTGCGGATTGGCGGCGTGTTGCGGCAGTCACTATTCTCAGTTGCTGCCGCCGCAGCCAGCCAGCCAGTGATTTTGGGGCTCATCGCCCCAATAAAGTAGCCAGCCACACCCAGAATGAGAACTTCCATTCGGACGTTTCCATCGGTGATTCTTGACTCCTGTTGCCTATATGGTCTCTGCCACAATCTACTTCGACACTCTGAGGATGGCGTACTTTCAGCTCACGCCAAAACAAGGTTGAAGATTCAACAGGAGAATTCAACCGTGAGGCGTACGGCCTGGTGTGAACGTATTCAATTCCTGCCTCTTCACGCGATGTCAAACAGCAGGGCACTGTCGCTCATTCAGCGATTGGCATTCGGATTCGAGGGCCTCGAACAGACCCGAGATTGCCGATGGCAAAATCGGCGGCTCTCAATCGGCCTTCGGTGGTGCGGTGAGTCATGATCACCAGCCGAGCCACGCCCGACGCATCCGCCACGTCTGCTGTTTCATCCTGACGGACGCTGCTGATGCTGATTTCGTTACGGCCCAGAATGTCGGCGATATCCGCAAGCACATGCGGCCGGTCGGCCACTGTTAAGCGAAGGTAGTACCTTCGGCTGAGTTCCTCCTGAGGCTGCAACGGAATCGGTTCGCGAGACTGCATGCGTCCCAAAGACTGAAACGTGATCGCCGCTCGGCCTGTCGCGTAGTCGATCACATCGGCCATCACCGCGGAAGCCGTTGGCATCTGCCCCGCGCCGGCACCCGAAAATCGCATCAGCCCCACCGCGTCACCCTCGATTGTTACAATGTTGTCGGCTCCGCTTGTCAATGCGACTGGTCGATCCGCCTTAACCAAAGTTGGCTGCACAGAGATTTCCAGTCGTCCTTTTGAAAGCCGAGAGGTTGCCAGTAGTTTGACTCGATAGCCAAGCTCCTCCGCCACCAGCAGATCGAGCAATTCAATTTGCTGAATGCCCTGCCGAACGATGTCGTCCAGAGGAACCCGAGTTCCAAACGCCAGTTGAGTCAGAATAGAAAGCTTCTGCGCGGCATCAGTACCATCGACGTCCATCGCTGGATTCGCTTCCGCGTAGCCTCGCGCTTGCGCTTCGGCCAGCACGTCTTCGTAGGTCTGCTGTCGGTCCAGCATGCGAGTCAGAATGAAGTTGCTGGTTCCATTCAGGATGCCTTCGATGGAAACGATATGGTTGGCCGTCAACGCGGTCGTGACAGCAGCGATAATTGGAATTCCTCCCGCGACAGCCGCTTCAAAGCAGATGGTGCGATTGAGCCTCTGAGCCAAAGCAAACAGCTCGGCACCATGAGCGTAAAGCATCGCTTTGTTGGCAGTGATGACATCTTTGCCAGCCTGCAGAAGAGTTGTCACATCGGTGTAGGCCGGGTTTATGCCACCAACGACGTGGATCACCACATGGATTTCCGGGTCATTGACAACCGTCCGAATGTCCTCCGACACCGGAATATCGCCCAAATCGACTTCACGTTCCTTGCTGACATCGCGGACTACAATGCGTCGCAAGCAAAGATTTCGCCCAGTCCGCTGGGCCAGCAATTCACTGGACGACTGCAAAATTCGAACAACACCTGTCCCTACGGTGCCGCAGCCAACGAGTGCAATGTTCAGGTTAGGACTGTTGGCCATGATTGTTCCCTATCGGTTTTCAGCGACTGCAATTCTGTAAGTTAACGGCAGCCGGGAATAGCGGTTTGATGACTATGAGTGTTAACAACGACAGGCAAAATGAACATTCCGATCAACTGATGTCCCGTGACCGGAAGAAGAGCCGACCGGAAAAAACATCTGCTAACGCTTTGAAAAGAGTATGGATTCAACCGTAGTGCATCGTATGTCGTGCATCGTAACAAGTTACCAGCACAGCCTTTCGATCGGAAAACAGCCGATGACATCATCAGTCCTGAGGCTGGCTTAGGCTGACATTCGCCAAGCCGAATAGCCGATCACCGAAAAGTCGACCGAAGAATGAGACCGCCCGAAACCTTTTCAGGTTCAGCGGTTGAGCGATCTTGCAGGTCTCTTATACTGTGCGAGATTCGGCCGCCGTTTGGAACGAAAGCCAGTGAAAACCATGTTCAGAACTATGTCAAACGATTCACAGAATTCCCTGATGACCGCCCAACTGCAGATTGGCGCTGTGAGCTACCTGAACTCACGTCCACTCATCGAGGGCCTTGAAGGGCTGCTTCCGTCGGCCAATCTCATCCTGGACTACCCAAGTCGCCTCGCGGATTCGCTGGCAGACGGCACACTGGATGTTGCCCTGATTCCATCGGTTGAGTACTTCCGTCGGCCTGGCTACGAAGTTGTTTCTGATGCCTGCGTCGCGGCCCGAGGCGAAGTTCTTAGCGTCAAACTTTATTGTCGAGTTCACCCGGGCGATATTCGCACGCTGGCACTCGACGAAGGGTCAAGGACGAGCGCCGCGTTGACGAAAGTCATTCTGGCAGAGCGATACGGTGTGATCCCAAAGACCGAACAACTTCGCATGGACTCGACAACGCTGGACAGCAACGCGGACGCTGTTCTAATGATCGGCGACCGTGCGATGCACAGTCCTGCCGAATCGTTCGTTCAGGTCATTGACCTGGGACGGTTTTGGTATGACTGGACAGGACTGCCATTCGTCTTCGCGATGTGGGTGGCTCGACGAGAATCCAACACCGACGGCGTCGAAGAGGCGCTTTCGCATGCTCGCGATCTGGGATTGGCGAATGTTGCTGAGATCGCTCGCGAAGAAGCTCCCCGGTTGGGCTTGTCTGAAAGTGTCGCTTATAACTACCTGACCAGAAATCTGCACTATCATCTGACGTCAGCCGAACGCAGCGGATTGAAACTGTTCTGCGAACTGGCGGCCAAACACAATCTGGTGAAATCCAATGTTGAAATCGTCTTCCGAGATCTCGTCACTGCTTGATAAAGCAGTTGCCGGCGACCGACTCACTCCCGCAGAAGGCCTCGCGCTACTGCAGTCCAACAATCTCGCCGCCATCGGCGCCGCCGCGAACGCGGTCACGATGCGCATGCACCCCGAACCGTTCCGTACTTACAACATCGATCGCAACATCAACTACACAAACGCCTGCACGGCGGTGTGTGACTTCTGCGCGTTCTATCGACCGCCCGATCATCCGGAAGTCTATGTTCTACCCATGGACGTACTTTTGAAAAAGATCGAAGAAACGGTGGCTCTCGGCGGTGATCAGATTCTGCTGCAGGGCGGACTGCATCCAAAGCTGCCGCTCGAATGGTACGAAAACATGCTTAGCACTTTGCGACAGCATTATCCTCAGGTCAACATTCACGGCTTCAGCCCGCCCGAGATCCATCACTTCACCAAGATTAGTAAGTTGCCTTTGAAGACAGTGCTGGAGCGACTTCAGGCCGCAGGTCTTGGAAGTTTGCCGGGCGGCGGTGGTGAAATTCTTGTGGACCGAGTTCGCAAGTCGATCACTCGCGGCAAGGTTCTCACGGACGACTGGCTAAACGTGATGCGAGTCTGGCATGAGCTCGGCGGCAAGTCGTCGGCAACCATGATGTTTGGTCACGTTGAAACTTTGGCGGAGCGAATCGAGCACCTCGATCGAATTCGACAACTGCAGGATGAGACTCACGGCTTCACAGCCTTCATCTGCTGGACGTTCCAGCCAGACAACACAGACATGGCTCATATTCCCCCGGCCGGCGCGTTTGAGTATCTAAAGACTCAAGCGGTGAGCCGCTTGTACCTGGACAACGTTCCGAACATCCAGTCATCGTGGGTGACTCAGGGTGAGAAAGTCGGCCAGTTAGCTCTGTTGTTCGGCGCGAATGACATGGGCAGCCTGATGATTGAGGAAAACGTGGTTTCTCAGGCCGGCACCGTGCACCATCTGACGATCGAAACCATCCGCCGCTGCATTGAGAACTCCGGGTACATTCCTCGACAGCGCAACGTGTTCTACGATTACATCGATCAGCCTTCTGAAGTCCGCTCTTCGCAGACAACGCCAGTCCTGCCGATCTTGCAGTCCTGATGCTGCAAGACCGAATCGACGATTGATGCCCAATCTTCGCGGGCTTTGGCAGTCAACTTCGCCATAACTTCTGGACGTCGATGTCAATCTGAACGGCCTGCTTCGTTCGCGCGTTGATTCGCTACCGAAGGAATTTGCTGAGATTCTCGAGATCGTCGGTGCCGATCAAATCAACGCCGGCATCTTTGAGTTCTCGCCATAGATCGGGCGCTTCGGGTGCTGCCCAAAACCGAACTCGGCGGCCCTTCGCATGAGCGCGAGCCACGATATCCTGCAGCTTTGATCGCTCAGCATCCGGCATCTGCCCGACGCCACGGTACTTGAAATGGTTCGTCCAGTTGTCGCTGATCAAGGGCAACAATGAAGCCGGTTTGTCGCTGTCGAGATCTGCAATTCTCCCGTCGATTCCAGCTCGACGCGGCTGCGAACCCTCAATCTCCTGAATCGGCCGATCGCCACTGATGATCACGGTGACAGCTTTTTCAGTGTACTCGCCGTCAGTTGTTACTGAAATCAAAGACTCGTATTTCGCCAACAGCGTGTCGAGCGCTTTGTAGGCCGCAACACCATCCTTCTTGATGTCAACAAGCAGAGTGATTGTCGGACCGTCCTTGTAGATTTGCCCACCGTTGGCCGCAGCGCGTTCCTGCAGAGGCCGCAGGTATAATTTCTCCAGACTACGTTCATTCGAAACGTCCCAGAAGTTGTGAGCCACCAGCAACTGCCCCTCCACGAGGAAAACATCCGCCTCAATGCTTGTAAATCCCTGATCCAGCGCATCCAGCAGAGGCCGCTTATGTTCGTAGTCGTTATGAGCATGCGCATTGGCCAATGGCGTTGTGGTAACGAAGACGGCATCCTGTGATTGAGCATTGATGTCACCGGTGAAGAGTGTCATCGCGACGAAGACAGAAACAGCGTGAAGACTTCCGATTGACAACTCTACTCTCCGCGTGAAAGACTGCAAAAATAGTCAACGGGTTTTATCGGATCGGCGGCCCGCAAGAAACCGCTCGAGCCATCCAATGCAAATCGATACACGCAGTAAACTCTCTAGACAAAACGTCGGGGTCAGCGTTCCACGTGCTGGCGAAAGTGGTTGGGGCTGTTACCATGGAATCGCTTAAACGCGGCCGAGAAGATGAAGGGATCCGAGTATCCGACTTCCTGAGCGATTACTGCCAGCGGGTAGTCGGACTGCTGCAGAAGGCGGCGAGCATGCTGCATTCGGATGGCGATAACCATTTGCTGGGGAGTCGAATCAAAATGCCGCCGCACAAGGCGCTGCAACGTCGCAGGTGAGACTCCGAGCTTTTGACTGATCCACTTTTGAGACCAGTTGAGCCCCGGTGACTGCTCGACCGTTCTCCAGAGTTGTTGAAGTTTGATCTGCCAGGGGTCTACTTCAGAGTCGGCGGGGGACAGAATCTGTCGCAGATACTCGGCGACCAGTTCGCCAAACAAATTGGCCGCTCGAGTCGACGGTTTCATCGGCCCCGGATCGCCAGCGATCCAGCCAGATTCCGTCAGCACAGACTGACTGCCCGCATAGCCTGTTTCTGCCAACAAACCTTCAAGTGCGTTTTGTAATTGCGTCCCAAATGCTGGACGTACCAACTGTGGACGAGTGCCATCCAGATGTTGCCATCGCCGTAGTCCGTTGATGTAAAACCAAAGGAACGTCCACGGGCGATCAACTGTTCCAAGCAACAATGGAACTGCGACTGGCGACAGAAGCAAGTCACCCTGCGTCGGTCGGAATTGAATGTCCGGTGCCTGATAGAAGCCATCGCCATCTAAAGTCAGCAGAATCAAATGACATGAGGGGTCTCGATAGCCAACTCGATAATCCAGGCCAAACGTCCCGATCCCTGACAACCGCACTCCCAGCTTCGTCAACGGCGCGGCGGCTTCCTGTTCCAACTGCAAAAATCGCTGTCGCGTGTCTGCTGGAACTCGAATGATGTTGCGGTAAACCGCTGAGGATGAGGTATCCACCACAGAGCCGCCTCTCCATAATGATGAGAAATCACATGCCTGTGATTCTAACTACTATTCCCGATTTCGCAGTACCTTGAGAGACTTGACAAGCCAAATCGTTTCGATACTTCCAAATGCCGCATCCATATCTACCAAATCAGATCGAATCACCATGAGCAAAGTTGATGAGATTCCAAATCCGTCGCCATCACAACTGGCTGAGCTTCCTCGGCAGATGGGATTTTTCCCGTCGGTGAACGCACATCCCAAAACACTGACCACCGCACAGATCAAGCAATACAACGAGCAGGGCTACCTGATGCCGTTCAATGGACTTGATCAGGACGAAGCCAGGGAAATTCGAGCCTTCTTTGACGGCGTGCTCGCGGCTTACATCGAACTCGGCAAGTCCAGCTATTCCATCAGCACGGCTCATCTTCGATTTGCTCGCATCTATCAACTGGTGCAGCATCCCAGGATTCTTGATGCGGTTTCGGATCTGCTGGGGCCCAACATCGTTTGCTGGGGCTCGCACTTCTTCTGCAAGATGCCTCACGACGGCAAGCGAGTTCCCTGGCACCAGGACAGCACGTACTGGCCTCTAAGTCCAACAAAAACTGTCACAGCCTGGCTGGCGATCGACGACACTGATCCAGAGAACGCCAACATGAAGTTCATTCCTCGCTCGCACCTGCACGGCCTGATCGATTATGACGAGACTCAGGACGCCAATACCGTGCTTGATCTGGCCGTGAAGAATCCGAATTCTTACGGCGATGCTGAAGTCGACGTTGCTCTCAAGGCGGGCCAGTTCTCAATGCACTCCGACTTGTTGTTGCACGGTTCTCAGGCAAACGAGTCGAATCGCCGTCGCTGCGGCCTGACGATTCGCTACGCCGCCGCCGATGTGACGACATGGTATGACTGGCATAAAAAAGGGTTCGTCGTCCGTGGCGAAAACACCAGCGGCCTTTGGGCGAACCCTGAAATGCCGAATCATTGATTGTGCAATACCCTTGCCGCGGCCACGCTGGTTGTAGCCGGATGGCAGTTACTTTGTTCTATGAGCCGGTACGCGATAGCGTCCGGTTTCCTCAGAATCACAGCAAAACCTGGTGCTAACGCACTGCGGCTGAGTAAAACCGCTGACAAAGATGGAGTGGCAAAACTGAGCCGCGAGGCGCTAGCCGCGGGTGTTTTCCTCTGTTTTCGCGGCACTCACCCGCAGCTAGCGCTGTGCGGCTCATGAGAACACTGCGTTGTCCAGCCAAGCCCAAGCGGAGCGTAGACGTTTGGAGCACCTCAAGATTGTCGCTCGATCAGCGTTTTCAATTATGCTGTCGCCCATGTTCCGACTCATCGCGTTGCGCGTTTCACGATTGCAACGGTCGGGCGTTGAGTTCCCGCCACAGCAGTCGGCACCGGTTCTTCCGATTCTGCAGTGCTAAAGATCGAAAGCAACATCAGTCGTGCGAACCCAACAGTGGTTGCGTGTGGTAGGCTCGAAGTGCCGTGAGACACACGATTGAAGCAGAGCACTGATAGAAGGTCGCCTGCTGCCACCGTTCTTACCAGTGATCGAGCGAGCCGGAATCGGTCAACCAACAACCAGCGGGATGCCACCAATCATGGAGGCACCTTCGCATAGAGAGCCACGAATGATTCGGGTTCAGAACCTCTTCAAAGAATTCGATGACCCCAGAAGCGGAATCTTCCGCGCGCTGGATGATGTCTCGTTCGAAGTGCGCCCCGGTGAAATCTACGGGCTGCTCGGCCCTAACGGCGCGGGGAAAACAACCTGCCTCAGAATTCTGAGCACCGTGCTGCGGCCGACACGCGGACTCGCGGAAGTGGATGGCATCAACGTCGTTCGCAATCCGGAGGGAGTGCGTTCTCGTATCGGCTTTATGTCCTGCAACACGGGAATCTACGACCGGATGACGGCGTGGGAAATGGTCGAGTACAACGGTCGGCTCTATGGAATTCCGGAAGAAAAACTGCAGGCTCGAATCAAGGAGATCTTTGAAGTCCTGCAGATGAACGATATCCGGGATCGACTCGGCGGCAAAATGTCGACCGGCATGAAGCAGAAAGTGTCTATCGCGCGCACGATCATCCATGACCCGCCGGTGATCATCTTTGACGAGCCGACATCCGGGCTTGATGTGCTGGTGGCTCGGGCCGTCCTGAAGGCCGTCGCCACACTTCGAGATCAGGGCAAGTGCATTATCTTTTCGACTCACATTATGCGAGAAGTTGAAAAGCTCTGTGACCGGATTGGCATCATTCATCGAGGCAGGATTCTGGCAGAGGGTACGCTGCCAGAGCTTGCTGAGAAGTACAAACAGCCGGATGTGGAAGAACTGTTCTTCGAACTGATTGAACGCCGCGATGATGAAGTCATTGGAGCCAGGTAGGCTCTGCGAAAGTGGCTCGTTGATGAAGAGCAGGATTGAGTGTCAGAGTCGGGGCAGGAAGATAGAAGAAGATAGAAACAGAATGAGCTGGAAGAACATCAAACTTGTGTTTCTCCGCGAAGTGCGTGACCAACTGCGAGATCGGCGTACGTTGTTCATGATCACTATTCTGCCGGTGCTGTTGTATCCGATGCTGGGGCTTGGCATCGTCGAGATGATGCTAACATTCAGCGAACAGCAGCGAGTCGTTGTCATTCTCAACGCTGATGATTTGCCCGCTGATCCGGCTCTCCTTGACGAGAACGGAATTCGCAAAAGCTGGTTCGAGGGTGGTGAGTTCGACACTGCAAAACTTAGAGTCCTTGCTGAGCGGGCTGAGAATCCCAGTCTTGCTGAAACGACGGAAACCGATATCGCGGTCTCGATTGTCGATTCAGAAGAACTTACAGATGAAAACAGAATTTCAGAAAAGAAGCCGTCACGGAAGTTGCGACGAGGCGAGAAGACCGACGCAGAACTGTTCTCCGCTGCCTATGTTCTGGCGGATCAGCTTGAACAGTTAAAGGAGATCACAAAAAAGACGCAGGGAACAGCCGCTACGGAATCGAAGAATGCGGCTCCTTCGATCGACATCACCGAAACAGAAACCAAAGTAGCCGAACTGGCAACGGCTCAGGACCAAATCAGCCAGCAGTTCGGAGACAGCGGCTTTCAGGTTCTGATCATCATCCCCAAAGGATATGGTCAGGCCATGGAAGCCATGCAGAACGAAATCCGAACGTCTCCGGATGCTGCCGCAGGAATGGTCGCAACCCGAGTTCCTCCCATACTCGTTGTCCGCAACAGTGCAGACGACAAATCGATGGTGGCATTTGGTCGAGTCCAGAAAGCACTCAATTCGTGGGAAGATTCTCTTCGCAAACGTAGCTTCGAAAAAGCCAGTTTACCGCTGGAGCTGCAACATCCCGCACGATTGTCCTGGATCGAAGTTGCACAGCAAGAACAGGTTTCCGCCAGCGTTTGGAGCAAACTATTTCCTGCTTTGCTGGTGATCATGGCCCTGACAGGAGCGTTCTATCCGGCAATCGATCTTGGTGCTGGCGAGAAAGAACGCGGAACGATGGAAACGCTGCTAATCAGCCCTGCAAAACGAGTGGAACTCGTGCTGGGGAAGTTTCTGACCATCATGCTGTTTAGCATTGCCACTGCCGTTCTGAATCTGATGAGCATGGGACTCACTGGGCAGCAAATGGCGGCCGTCATGGGCGCCGGAGTGACAAACACCGTCAGCTTGGAATTCCCCGGTGTCTCCCCGCTGATGTGGATGGTGATCCTGCTGATTCCACTGTCGGCCTTGTTCAGTGCCCTTTGCCTGGCATTAGCAACGTTTGCACGATCCACCAAGGAAGGTCAGTACTACCTGACGCCTCTGTTAATGGTCGTGATGGGCTTGACGATGTTTTGCCTTTCGCCTGCCGTCGAGATGACTCCACTTTACAGCATCCTTCCGGTTGTCAACGTGACACTACTCCTGAAGGGTTTGTTGCTAAACGCGGCAAACTCGGGCCATCTTGCTGTTTACGCGGTGCCGGTTCTGATTTCCAGCCTTGGCTACAGCATGCTGGCACTCTGGTGGGCGATCGAACTTTACAACAGCGAAGACGTCCTGTTCCGTGAAGCCGAGAAGTTCGACATCCGAATGTGGTTCCGTCAGATGCTGAGAACCAAAGATGCAGTGCCTGCTCTACCTGAGGCGATCTTCTGCTTCATTCTGATCTTGATGCTGCAGTTCGTGGCGATGACGTACATGAAGCCTGACTTAAGCATTGGCGATCCAGGCTTGACGATGATGCGGCTGATTGTGATTCAACAACTTACGATGGTCGCCTGCCCAGCGGTGTTCATGGGAGTTCTGCTGACAACAAGTCTGAGAGCGACATTCCGCCTGCGGATGCCTTCATTAACGGCCATAGCGATTGGAGTCGGGCTGGCCATCGTCGCGCATCCGCTCAGTCTGGAACTCAGCCAGTTCCTGGTGGAACGTCAGGTGTTTCCGGAACTACCAGAATCCGCTCGTCAGGTCATGACACTGATGAAGGCCGGTGAGAAGCCGACCTGGCTATTGCTATTGGTCTTTGCGGTGACTCCTGCCATCTGTGAAGAACTGGCCTTCCGAGGCTTCATCCTCAGCGGACTCGCGCGCGGCGGACGTCTTGCGATCGCTGTGGGAGTCTCCAGTCTGATGTTTGGGATCATCCACATGATTCCTCAACAGGCCTTCAACGCGGCTTTGCTCGGACTAGTACTGGGATTACTTGCGATCTACAGCCGCAGTTTGTTCCCTGCGATGGCCTTTCACTTCTGCAACAATGCAATCGCTGCTTTTCACGCGAGCGAAGCCGGTCTATTGGGAACAGACGGAGTCTTCTTTTCACGAGACACCGATGGATTCCTTCGCTACGAGACGCCTTTGCTCATCCTTTGCGCTGTTGGGATGGCACTAATGATCATCCACATGGTTAAAGTGGTCATTAGAGATCAGGATTCGAAACGTCGTGGGCTAGTCCCTCGCTTCGGCGAAGTCCTCGACGAATCCATCGACACGACGCTGTCCGCAAGGACGCTTGAGTCGATCGCGACGGCTAGTAAAACGCAATCCCGGTGAGTTTGCACCCGGTGAGAATTCGAGGGGGAATTGAGGCGAGCGGGGGACGTTAGTCCCCTGATTCTTCATGAGGCGAACAATCAGGGGATTGACATCCCCCGCTCGCCGAAGACAGACCTCTTTTTCGACCGCGTGCCGAATACGGCCTATGCCAACCGTGCGTGCAGGCGAACGAACACGGCGGTAACACGTACCGTCAGCAAGAGCCGGGCTTAGCTCAGGATGTCTCGAAGCACGACACCATGAACGTCGGTCAGTCGCATATCACGACCACCGAAACGATAGGTCAGACGTTCGTGGTCTATTCCCATCAGGTGCAACATTGTGGCGTGCAGGTCATGGATCTCCACTTTGTTCTCAACGGCTTTGTAACCGAACTCATCCGTCGCACCGTAGATCGTTCCGCCTTTGACACCGCCGCCCGCCATCCAGCTTGAGAAGCCATATTGATTGTGGTCGCGGCCATCGGCTCCCTGAGCAAACGGAGTTCGACCGAACTCTCCCGACCAAACCACCAGCGTTCGCTGCAGCAAGCCTCGCTGCTTCAAGTCTGCAAGCAAACCGGCAATCGGCTTATCGACGCTCTTCGCGTTTTTGGTGTGGCCTTCCTTCAGGTTGCTGTGCTGGTCCCATCTGTCCCCATTTCCGGCAGGACAAGTCAACTCAATAAAACGTACGCCTCGCTCAACCAAACGACGAGCAAGTAGACATTCGCGAGCGAAGATTTGAGTGTTTGGAAACTCATCGAACATGCCGTACATGTCCTGAGTCTCCCGCGTTTCGCCGCTGAGATCCATCAGGTCCGGAACGGCGAGTTGCATCTTTGCCGCCAGTTCATAGTTGACGATTGCCGATTCGACCTGATCGTCGTGACCGTAGCGTTCGGCGGTAACCAAATCGAGCTTGCGAATCAGATCCAGCTTGCGACGCTGCAAATCACGAGTCGCCTCGCGTGGAGTTATGTCTGCTACGGGGGAAGCTCCCAAGCCAAATACAGATCCCTGATAGCTGGCGGGCAGAAATCCGCTTCCAAAGTTATCAAGACCACCGGGCGGAATCAGGCCCCCGTTGAGTACCACAAAATGCGGCAAGTCCTGACATTCGCTGCCAAGTCCGTAGCCAAACCACGCTCCCATGGAAGGGCGGCCCTGCAGACCAGAACCTGTGTGCAAAAAGTAGTTGGCATTTGTGTGCTCTGGGAAATTCGACGTCATCGATCGAATCACCGCCAGGTCATCAACATGCTTCGCCATTTCAGGAAACAAATCGCTGACCGGGATACCGCTCTGTCCGAACTGTTGAAACTTCCATGGGCTGGCCAGAGTGTTCCCAATGTTGTTGAACTGAGTGGGCTCAATCTTTGATGGAAAAGGCTTCCCGTGTTCTTCTGCAAGGCGAGGCTTTGGATCGAACGAATCGACCTGCGAAACACCGCCGTCCATATAGAGGAAAATGACGCTAAGTGCCCCGGCTGGAAAATGAACAGGCTTTGAACCCAACTCGCTGCTCGGTCGACTGGCGTCTCCCTCGGCCGCAGCCAATAGATGGCTCATCGCGACGGAACCAAAGCCACACGCCGCTGACCGGAGCAATTCACGACGACTGGTCGGTTGCTGACGAAATCTCTGACAGTGCGTGCGAAGCATCGGCAAATCCTGGTTTCAAAGAGTCAGCAAAATAGTATTTGCTCTACTTCCACACCCAACAAACAGATTCAAGTTGAGGCGAATCAGGAATCCGCAGGTGCCGGTTTGAACGCCACCAGCCGAACGGATTCTTTCAACAGAAAATCGATATCCATGAAAGGTTCGTAACTAATGTCCTGCCATCGAACAACACCCTGAGCGTCAATAACAAACGTGCCGTGCAGGGCGGCCTTTTCGAAATCGTCATAGCAACGATACTGCCGAAAGACGCTCATTTCCGGATCAGCCACAAGAGGGAATGGGAAACCGCCTTCGAAGTTTTCGTAGGCTCGCCTCAGATTAATCTGCTTGTCCGTGCTGACGGCAATCACTTCAAATCCGGCCTGCTTGATGGCATCAAACTTCTTTGCCATCGCCTGCAGTTGTTCCGCACAATGAAGACAGCCGTAGCCCAGATAAAACACAACGATCACCGGCCGACCACGATAATCTGTCAATGATCTCGGTTTGTCATCAACATCCGCAAGTGTCCATTTCGGGGCCGATGGTGCCGTCCATCGAAACGGCCCTAGCGCATCGAGATCAGGACGTGCTCCAAGATCTTTGGGCATCTCACGAGCCACTCGCCAGTCTGCGGGGAATCCAAACTCGGCTGCGATCGGCGCGAGCCGACGCATCTGCGGCACATCCAGATCAATCGTCGACGATAGCTTTCGAAGCGACTCAAATGCTGCTTTCGCGTCATCCTTCCTGCCAGCGCCGGACAGAACTTCGATCTGAGTCGCCAGCGGCCGTATTTCAGCATCATTGCTCTTGACGTTCTCGGCAGCCTTTTTGACGGCTTCATCAGTCTTGCCAGCTTTCGACAAGAGCAGGGCCAAATCGTCGCTGGAGACTTCGGCCTTTGTGAGCAGATCGATCGCTTTTTCGAATTCACCGGCTCCCATAGCGATTCTTCCATCAATCTCCTGAATGGCTCTTTCGAATCGCTTCAAATTAGACGAAAACTTTCCCTCAGCGTCTTTTTTCGCGTTCTCAATGGCCTTATCGTCTGACTTCGCTTCTCGAGCCTTTTTTTCTGCCTCGGCAACTGCCTCCTGCTGCTTTTGTTTCTCAACGTCATACGCTTTTTGAATTCGGTCGCGAACACTAACGGCTTCAACTGCGTGGCCAATCGCAGCGAACGATGCGCCAATCGCTCTATCTCGACGAAGGTCTTCTTCCTGGTCGCCCGTGTCTTCCATCCAATTCGTGCCGCTCAATGCAGCGATTCGATCGTAAAGCTCGAAGCTTCTCAGCACATCCAGCAGTCGTTCGCGGCCATACTTGAAACTGCCGGATTTTCCAATGTGATTGTATTTTGGATGACGGGGCATGCTGAGCATGTTTCTCGCGAGTGATTCCGCGTCGTGGACTCGCCCAATGGAGATCATGTTTCGGATGCACCATTCATTGTTGTGTGCAAAATTGTGAATCTGATCCGGAAGCAGTCGATCCTGCATCATGTGAGCATGGTCGACTCGTGCTGATGCTTCCTGCTGGTAGACAGCGTCGTGATAACGGTGAAGCTTTGAATAAATGTGCCCCGGCATATGCCACATGTGAGCAATCGTCGGCGCGGACATGCCGCAGTAGGCAGACGACTGCAACGCCAACTCGGCCTTCTTGCCGTCCCACAGATGGATGCGATAGTGGTGAACCGGATGCAGTGGCTCCTGATCGAGCACATCCTGGATCATGGCATCGATCGCGAGATTGGATGTCATTTCCAACCCCTCTCTGCGAGCGAACCAGAAGAACTCGCAAAGAAACGCCTTTGTCTCGATGTCGGTCGGAAACTCGATAAGAATGTCTTCAAGATCGGCGACGTAACGATTGGCTCGCGACTTTTTTTCTTCTTCCTTTTCTTCCTTTGCGTTGATGTACCGATCAAACGCTTCGATCAGAAGCTGTTCTCGCCGAGCAACCTTGTCCTTCCGTTTGATGGCCTCTGCAATGAAGCCCTTCGCGCGTTTTTGATTGCCGCGGTTTGACATCGCCATGCCCCAGTAAGCAGTTGCGCAGTCCGGATCGAGCATCGCAGCCTGACGAAACGATCGTTCTGATTCGAAGTACCAGAAGCCATGAAGCTGGGCAACACCCTGTTCGACAAACTTCCGAGCCTCCTCGTGAGCTGTGGTCACAGGGAATCGAACGATGCCTACTCCCGGCATCACGTAGGCCGCTTGACGTGGACCATCGTTGAAGACCTCTCCATGCGCAGAGTGGCCCTCTTTTAGAACCGCATCTTCCGTCCTGACCTCGACAGGCGAACTTGCGTCCGCCTTTGCTGCAGCCTCCTGGCTCAAGCATGATACCTGCCCGGTCACCATCAGCGCCATCAACATGATGGCTAAAGTCCGCGTTTGAGAAGGTCTGTGAAGCCATCCATTGGACGACATGAGTCACCTATCGGGGTCAATGCGAAACGGGCAGGAAAACTGAGGGCGGGAGAGACTCATTGTGCCTTCGTTTCCGATCACAAACAAGCAGCATGGTTTCTGTTTGACGCAAGCTCCGGGAAACGGTCTGTTTTCGCTTTGGCCAAACCCCATTGATCATTTCTGATCCCATCAGCAAAGCACATGGCCAACAAAGACCGCGTCACTCGACCCACGGGAATCCGCTCTGCGGCCCTGTCATATACTCAGCGTGTCAGTGGACATGAAGAAGCCTTTGTGTCGGGCTCCGAAATCATTCACCGCAAAACAATCGTCACTATACCGGCAATCAGATTCCGGTTCATAGTCGTCGACCACAATCATATTCGGACGATTCCGCACCGGGGTCATGCCGAAAATGACCTCCAATCATTGCTTGTCCTGTGACTTGCGAACTTCGGGAACAAGCGATTGCGGTTCTGCAGAAGCCGACTCCGACAACTCTGGCGAAACCGCGGCTGGCGTGGTGTCTTCAATGATGGCGGCTTTCTTCACGTAATCAAGCTTTGGAAACGTAGCCTTCAGGTAGGCATTGCCACCCGCAGTAATTGATTGTTGATTTGGCTTTTCGCGGTCACCAGCATAAATCGCGTCTACCCTCTCCATACCCTCAATCACTTCACCGAATGGAGCGAAGCCCTGACCGTCAAGAGACTCGTTCCCCACAAAGTTAATGAAGATCTGAGTTGTTCGACTATTTGGGCCGGAAGTTGCGAATGTCACAAAGCCTCGTTGATTACTCTCCACGACTGGATCGTCAGAAATACTGTTTTCCCACTCCCGCTGAACCCCCGGATCTCCATTAATGCCAAACTGGACCATAAACCCGGGAACAACTCTGAAGAACCGGCATTCGTCATAAAACCCGGACTTAACAAGTTGGTAGAATCGCTCAGCACCAATCGGTGCCCATTCGCGATGAACGTTGACAATGAAGTCCCCCGCGCTGGTTTCAAACTTCACCTTAAACATACCAGCAGTCGGTACGGGTGAGCTATCAGCCTGCTCGGCCTTTGCTTCGACTTCTGCAGGCGGCGTCGGCGGCGGAGTAGTCAGATCTTTTTTCGTTTTTTCAGCCTCAACCAGCATATCCATGACCGAGGGCGGTCCTGACCTTTGCTCTTCTGCACAGCCGAAAAGGCCACACGCCATTGTTAGCAGCAAAGGCAACGCGACCGACGAATTTGATCGACCACAACGATTGACCTGACGGCGAAGCGAATACATTTCAGTAACTCTCAGCACAACCACGGGAAACACCGAACAAACGAAAAACACACCGACAGACTATCAAGTCATCGGCCCACAACGCAAGTACGTCGGAACTTCCGAAAAACTTTGAAGTCAGACGCAAAAATACGTACCGCAGACGCTCGAATCAAAGTCCGCCAAGGAATCTGCGAACCTGAACAAGAATCTCCTCCGGGGCATCTTCAAAGACATAGTGACCCGCGCGAGGGATCTCCAGAGTTTGAGCCTTCGGAAAGCGGCGACGAAACTCTTTCTGAAACTCCTCAGGAGTAAAGCACCAGTCCCTCATCCCCCAGATCAGCTGCAGGGGATGATTGCGGAACTTGTCGAGCGACAACTCCACTTCTTCCAATGTGGCATAACTGCGATGGGCGGCATTCAGCGGAATATCCTGCACAAACTCGTGCACAGCAACTCGATTCTTCCACGAATTGTACGGAGCAATGAAGCCAGCACGAGCAGTCGGGCTCAAAGGCTTCTCAACGGCCATCGTCAATGCGGCGCGAGCGAATACATTCAGCCCACGATCTCCCAGGGTACCCAGCAGCGGAATTCGACAAAGCGAAATTCGAAACGGGATTGCCTGACTTCGGAACGCTCCTGTATTCATCAACACAAACTTCTGGAACCGATCAGCCAGCCGCCCAGCGCAGCCCATACCAATGGCTCCGCCCCAGTCGTGCCCAAACAGTGTGATCTGGCGAAGATCAAGCAGCTTGACCAGGGCGCCCAAACGCTGAATGTGCCCGTCCAAAACATACAAGTCGCGATCCTGCGGCTTCTCAGAAAAGCCGCAACCTAAATGATCGATCGCGATGACTCGGTGATCACGACTGAGATCCTTCACGAGCCGACGCCAGGCAAAACTCCATGTCGGATTGCCGTGAACCATCAACAACACCGGCCCCTGGCCCTCATCGATGTAATGCTGAACATGTCCGTCGACCTCGAACCAGCGTGATGCAAACGGATATTCGTCCGCAAAGCCCTTTCGATTGTCCGCAAATCGACGCAGGTCCGGATCAATTTGCTCCGGCGTCAGCAACCGAGCGACCGTTTCTGTTAGAGGCATAGGAGGGTACGGCAATTTTGGGGCGATTTCAAAATCATCAGTCGGGAGGTTAGGCGGACAACAGCACTGATTCCAGCGTCATGCACGCTCAGATTTGACAACATCTCGAAGCTGGTACACAGCTTGCCGAATTTGCTCTTCCGAGTGGTCGCAGCACACCGACATTCGCAGCCTTGCCGTCCCAGCGGGGATCGTCGGTGGCCGCACTGCAGGCAAAAAAAGACCGCTTTCCAACAACTTCCTGCTCACTTGTACCGCCAACGCGTCATCACCAAGCAGAATCGCTATGATCGGGCTTTCGGGGGGAGTGTAACCATCAAATATCACTTCAAGCTCAGCCTCCCGAAGCTGCTGCCGAGCGAACTGCGATCGAGCTGCCAGGGTCGCCCGGCGGTCGGGTTCATCAACGATCACCTTCAGCGCAGCCAGCGCCGCGGAGCAAACAGCCGGTGGCAACGACGTTGAAAAGAACTGACTCCGCGCGGCATTCCAAAGCCATTCGCAAAGCGATGATGAACCCGTGACAAAACCTCCGAGTCCACCGAGGGCTTTGCTCATCGTTCCGATTCTCACAGCGACGCGTTGTTCCACATTCTGCAGCTCACAAACACCGCGTCCTGTCGGACCAAAGACTCCTGTCCCGTGTGCCTCATCCACAATCACGGCAGCGTCCTGCCGATCGGCGATGTCGCAAAGCGATGGCAGGTCAGCGACTGTTCCATCCATGCTGAAGACAGAATCGGTGACGATGAAGACGGCATCAAACTCACATCGACGCCGCTCAATCGCACTGCCAAGATCCTGAAGCTCATGGCGATCGTACACATAAAATTTGCCGCTGCTGGCTCGACAACCGTCGATCAAACTGGCATGGTTTTCACGATCGCAAAACACAGCGTCTTTCGGTCCAATCAGCGACGTCAGTGTTCCCATGTTGGCAGCAAAACCAGACGGGAATAGCACAGCCGATTCTGTCGACTCAAACCGCGCGAGAGCCTCTTCCAGCCGAACGTGACATGATGATCGTCCGGCAATCAGGCCGCTGGCACCTGCACCCGCCTGAATCGCCGCCGACTCGGCAAATGCCTGCAGAACATAAGGATGACGTGCCAAACCAAGGTAATCGTTAGTAGCAAAACTCAGACAGCGTCGACCATCGACGACGCTCTCCGTGGTGCTCAGCGCATCCACGCACCGTCGACTTCGACGCAAACTCGCCTGTTCGAGTGTCGCCAGTTGCGATGAAAGCCGACGTTGAATCAAATTGTTCCCCATCGGGGAACTCCAGCAGCCATCGGAAAACGCTCTTTGAACCCTGACAATCTCTTCACGTTTCACTCGCGCAGAATGAACACCATCGCCCGGAACCGAAGTTGAATCCAAAATCTTACCGTTTCTGCAGGAAACACAATCAAAGCCTCGAGCCAAATGAGCCAAATCCGTCACTCGGTGTCAAGGACTTTCGATTCCTGAATCAGTCGAATTTGTCGCCAGTTGCCGCTGCGATAACGAAGCCACATGCAAATTCCCGCGAGCCCGATGTTGGCCGAACTGGCAATCCAGAGTTTCAAAATGCTCGGATTGTCGGAACGAATGATCAACAACGCGGGCACCACCATCACCAGCCAGCTCGACAGCAAAGTCACAATCATCGGAAACACAGTATCACCCGCTCCTCGCAAAGCTGACGAATACACGACAGCCAAGGCATCAAAGACAGAGTACACCGCGACAAAGTGCAGCAACGTTGAAGCAGTGCGAGCCAGGGTGGCCACATCAGCTCCAGTCCCATTTGATTCATCAGCAAACAGGAAGAACGGACGCAGACAGAATTCCGGAAACAGAATCAACATAAGCGCGGTGCCTCCGGTCCACAGCACGCCAAGTTTCACCGCATTCCAGGTAGTCCTGCTAACAGCATTAATCAGGCCTGCTCCCATGTGATGACCGACCAGCGTTTGTATTGCCGTTCCAAACCCAAGCAGCGGCACAAAGATCAAACCATTCACGCTAAACGCCAAATTGGTCGCCGCTAACGCCTCGCTACTCAGATTCCCGACGATCAACAGAAAGACTGCAAAGCCAGAGTTATCAACGAAATAATGCAGACCACTGGGCAATCCGTACCGAAGAAACTTTCGCAGCAGTTCAGGGTCGATTCGCCTAAACGCCATCAACGGCAGGGACTCACGGCGGGCTTCGCGAATAATCAAGATTGAGTACACGAGAACTTCGCAACACCGCGCCAACACTGTGGCGATCGCCGCACCACGAATGCCCAGCTCTGGAAATGGTCCGATTCCGTAGACCAGAAGATAGTCGACGCCAAAATTGAAGAACACTCCGGCAAAGCTGATACACATCACAACCGAAGTCCGACGACGTCCATTGAAAAAACAGCTTAGCGCCGTGGACAGCAGCAACACCGGACTGCCCGCGCAAAGAGTATTGAAGTACTGTGCTTCCAGCTCCACGATCTCAGGCGGATTGCCCGTCATACTCAGCAGCGGGCGGGTAAGCGGCAGACAAAACAACAGCAGTACTCCGGCGATTAGTGCCAGCCAGATCCCCTGCCAAAGCGATGCCATCATCCGATCCTGACGGCCGGCTCCGTCATACTGAGAAATGAACGTGTTTGCGTAGAGTATAGTTCCCATCGGCACACAAACTACCGTCCAGTGCAGCATCGACGCCGGAGTCACGGCCGCTAGGGCCGCTTCTGAACATCCCGCAAGTACGATCCGGTCAGCCGCATTCATCAGCGACTGCGAACCAGCGCTCAGCATCAACGGGGCGGCAACTCGAAACAGCTCGGACATACTGCCCTCGTCGTCTGTCGATGACGAATTCTCTTCGGTTTTGACAGACAACATAAAGGCAGCTAACCGTTCACTGAGATCTCTCGATTCACAGAAAGCCGCTGGCGACGAATCGTTGCATCACCACAACACGTCAAACACAACGGCTTCGCAGCACCACACCGCGGCTAGACATAAATCCGCTCGCGACTGCCAGATGATGAATCCGGTTTGCAGCCGTTCTCACAAGCCTGTCGCTCCTGCTCAGACTTCAATTGAGCCATTTGATACATTCGCTCGCCGGCTGGCGTTGGATAGATCGTATTCACGCAAGCTTGACACAGCGACTCGCCCGGCAGCCCCACGCACGCAGCAAGCGATTCTACCGGCAGATATCGCAGACTTGTTGCACCAATCGCGTCGGCCATCGCCTGCTCTTCAGCTTCAGTAATTTGATGACCCGCCATGTACGCTGGCGCAAAAAGTTCGTCGATCGTCGACATGTCAATCCCGTAAAAGCACGGAGCGATAATCGGCGGGCATGCGATGCGAACATGCACTTCCCTGGCTCGCCCACGATCCTTCAGCAACGCCAGCAGTTCCTTTAAGGTCGTCGCTCGAACGATTGAATCATCCACCAGAAGAATCCGCTTGCCCTCCATCACCTCTGGCAATGGTGTGTACTTCATGCGAACTTTATCAGCGCGGTTGTTCCCCTCGATGAATGTGCGTCCGATATACCGATTGCGGATCAGACCTTCAACAGAAGGCACTTTCAACTGAAATGCCATACTATCCGCCGCCGCCTTTGCAGTGTCCGGAACTGGAACAACGATTACATCATCAGCAATATCGATTGTCTCTCGTTTGGCAAGTTCTTCTCCCAATCGCTTGCGAGAAAGATACACGCCCGCATCGTCAAATGAACTTCCCGCATTGGCGAAGTAAATCCACTCGAAGAAGCAGTGAGCTTTCTTCGGGCTCTCCGCATACTTTTCGACTCGTACAGTTTCACCATCAACAATTACCACATGTCCTGGCGGAACATTCTTGACACTGTCTTCTGAAAAGCCCAGGTGAGTCAACGCCACGCTTTCGCTGGCAGCCGCAAACAGTGAGCCTTCAATTGCGTAACAAAGAGGTCGCATTCCCAGCGGATCACGCGAAACAAACATTTGACCGCGAGCATTGAGAAAGACGATGTTCCATGATCCGTCAAGCCGCTTCGACAGTGTTCGCAGTAGTTCGACCGGAGTCACTGCGGCATTCAGAGATAGCTCGTGAGAAATCAAATGATGCAGAACTTCCGTGTCGGTCTCCCGAGTCAAATGGAAGTCTGTGGTCTTCAGAATCTCTTCCCGCAGTTCAATATAGTTGGCAAGTTGCCCATTAAAAGCAAAGCTGAACCACTTCGACCGAGCAATATGCTGCCGCTCAAACGGCTGAGCATAACTAGGATCGTCTTTACCACATGTCGCGTACCGCACATGCCCAATGGCTGCCTGTCCGGCATGGTCGGCCATCAGTCGCTTGTAGCGATCCTCGTGGTTCATCCGAAAGACTTCTGCGACGCCACCAACGTCCTTATGAGTCTGAATTAACTGCAGTCGAGCAGGGTTGTAGCTGGTCATACCGGCGGCCAACTGGCCACGGTTCTGCATATCCAGCAGCATTCCGGGAATGAGCCGCGAAGTGCGATTTCGGACGTCCATCGGTTCCTCGCTGGCAGGATCGACAAAGGTCTTGTCTTTCTTGCGCAGCTTTGGAATCAATGGGCTGAGATCACCAGAATTCAGATGATACACGGCGGCCACGCCGCATTCGTGTTGCAGTTCGTCCATACCGACGAGTTCATTATTCCAGAAGGAGACCCACAAAAACTGCAGGCCGGAACGGAATCACGCCGGCCCCACGGAACCGCGTCTTGTCGCATGGTAACGGGGACGGACCAGCAAACCAAACGACTGCCTATCGTCATTTTGGTAACATCCCGCTTCCAGCAAATCGCAACTGCTACGATCAGCGAAGATCGCCCCTACAGGCCCGAGGTTACCGACCAGTCCTGCGATTCCGAGCTATTCAGCGAGCTAATCACGCAGCGCCTTGGTTTTTGACTGGCGGGGCAGATCAATCAACGAAAAGGTGCAGCAACTCCATCGATGTGCAAGGACTCTAACTGCTCGTTCATGACTGCGAAACTCGACCCATTAGGATAGAATTTCCTATTCACCAAGCCGTCAACAAAACCGTATCAGAGATCCTGAACATTTCTCTGCCGCAGCCTGGCGCTGACACGATTCAGAAGATTAACCTCGCGCGAAGAAAGCGACTCGCGGCCTTGTGTGTGCAACTTGTCGAGAATCACATCCAACTGCTGCTCTTCCTGCAGTCGATCCTCGGCTTCGCGACGAACTTTTTCTTCGTCGCGGCGAATCTTCCAACGGTCAAGAATACCGACGCTCGCATCTTCTTCGGCAATATCCTGTTCCTGATCGGGCTTATCAAGGCTGGTATAGCCTTCAGAAAAATCATACCCCAGAAAGGACTCATCCGGCTCGAAAGTTGGGGTCCATCGGCTGATATCGTGAATATGCAGCACAAGAATAAAGGCAGACAACGCCACAACGCTGCTCACGTCAAAAACAAACCCGGCGAGCAGTCCAAACAGCGAAAAAACCAGACCAACTCGCAACATCAAGTCGCGGGTTTCCTGCTCCAAAAAACGAAGGTTCAAAAAACCGGCAACCACATGTCCCGCGTCCAACGGCCGAACCGGAATCAGATTCAGAACAGCCAGGCACCAGTTTGTGACAAACACTACTCGCAAACAGCTGTTTCCAATTCCCAGATCGGATGGCCCTTTCAAGTCCAGCAAACCAAATGGGTTGAACAGAACCGAAATCTGTCCGGTCTGGTGCAGCTTCCATCCTGCCACACATGCAATCAACAAGTTCATCAACGGTCCAGCACAGGCGACCGCAAGATTAATCCTGAACTCGTGAGGCGGATGACTGGATTGCATTCCGCCCAACGGCCAGATCACAACGGTGCCTGGACGCTCTCCATACTGACGAGCGACCAGAAGATGAGCAATTTCATGCAGGAGAAGACTCAGCAGCACAATTGCACCGGAAATCGCCCCAAACATGGGATCCTGCAGTCGCCACATCAACGCGATCACAACGACTGGCAACAGAAAGCTCAGCCGAAGCGGAACTCCCAGTAGCCGTCCCATTGGGAACGAGAATGTGAGCAAACTGTCAGTCGGGTACATGCGTTGGATTGTAAGCACCGAACTGAGCGAGTTGAACAGGTGATGTTGAATTTTTGCAACACAACGACCGTTACGACCCGGAAACGCTGTCATCAATTGGACACAGCGAGTTCCTCGCTCAGCGACCAAAAACCGCTCACTCATCCCGTTGGTGTCTGGGAACTGACATGGCATGCACAACAAGGCGACCATGTCTGCGGGGCGGAATGCATTCGTGCCGTTCGAGAACTGGATCTCTCGTCGCCACATGCCCAGTGTAAGGACGTTGCCTTTACGCTGATCTTAGACCACTTCGCCAACCGCGATCCATCGAATCGGCCGCGGAGTCTACCGCCCAACTTGCATCGACCGACAGACGAGCCAGCCGCTCTCTCCAGCAAATTAGCCGCCAACTCGACGTATTCGCCGACAAAACTGTGCAACTCACTTCAGGCCATGGGAGACGGTTCTACAGCCAGAACCGCCTGAACAAATGCGGTCGGAGTCGTCTTTTGCCATTCAATTCGCGGGGCATCGGCCCAAAGCTGCTCGAGATTGTACAGAAGTCGTCCTTCAGGAGTGAATACATGCAAAACGACGTCGCCGTAGTCCGTTAGAATCCAGTTTCCCTCGGTCCGGTAGCCTTCGATGCTGATCCGGCGATTTCCATCTTCGTGCTTCAGCTTGCGGTTTACTTCGTCAGCAATTGCATGAGCCTGTCGCTGGCTATTCGCCGTCGCAATAATGAAGAAGTCCACGATTGCCGTGACGCCAGTCAAATCGAGCACAAGAATATTCTGACCGCGAAGCTGATCTGCCAGATGAGCAGCCATCAGGGCATTGGCAAGACTTGAAGCGTACAACTCCTTCGAACGTGGGGCCGCCGTGGCGGCCGTCCCAGCAAGGGTCGCAATTGTCTCTACCGGGATCTTTTCATCACTCATCGTCGTCACACCAATTCAGAAACTCACCAACAAGACAGGCACCCATGGTACGCACTAAGTCTCCCTGAGACAATCAGTTGCTGGTTCTGAATCAGCCTTTTGCCCCGACCGGACAGTTCTGGAGCACGCAAAAAGCTCTTCAACACTCAAAAAGCAATTCGCCTAGACCGAAACCCAAAGACTTCAACCGAGCCACAGCGCCGCAGACCCGGCACGAACAATTCCGAAAAAAGCGGCTGAAGGGAATCGAACCCTCATCCTAAGCTTGGGAAGCTGATGTGTTGCCACTACACCACAGCCGCGAAAAACACTTCCGACTCGATAATTATCAGTGTATTCGACTGTTTCTGACATTGCAATTGAACCTATTCAATTGCAATGATTTGCACCCACTTTCACCCCGAAGTGGTCACAAGTGGTCACGATCGCCTTCACTCCATCCAAGTGATCATCTGATTGAATCACGAGACACAGAATGATGAGTTCCGCTTGTCGGGTTCGATGCCCTTTTGCTTGGGATGAAACAGGTAATCAATTACGATACCTGAACATTCACGAAAGACGGTGTGGGGTTACCGCCGCACAACACCAGTTTCCCTGGCTTCATGACTCCAGCGTCGTCTTCACGCCATCACATTCACATCGGCCTGCCCACGTAATGTGCTTGTTTTTTAAGAGACTTCGGGGTCTGGTCAGATAGTGCGTCAGTGCCAATGGAAATCGATAAGCGGAGGCGATTGGCACGGGGCCTGATGGCGCTATGAAAAGTCATGACGATTGGCCGAGCGTGATGAGCTGGTTGTCGAAACCGAGCACAACTGCCTGCTTGTGTTGGGCAGCCGTAAACTCCGCCAGATCAAAAAGGTTGTGGTGGCGAATTAAGTGCCCGTTAAATCAGAAATCGCGTTCAACGTCAAGCCTCTAGAAGAAAATGAAATTCCCACGTCATTTCCATCAACAAGCCCAAACATCGAACCAATTCTCAATTCAAACGCCTCACCACACCCGCACACTCAAAATTTCCCAGCAATCAACCCTTGAGTCAATATT
>JANMEV010000658.1:0-9137 GCA_031377305.1 Planctomycetota bacterium
ATCTCGGAGCATGGCGAAAGTGTCGCCAGTCTCAAGCACATGCACGTCGGCGACGATGGTGGCGCCAGCGGCAACCAGACGTTTCACATCGGCGGTCAAGTCGGCGGACAGAAACGCCAGATGAAGTGCAGGCGGTTGAACAGTCGGAAAATCCAGGCGGGAAGCATTCGGATTTCCGTAGATCTCCAGCATCACGGTTCCGCTGTCATCGGCAAGAAAGTGGGCATATGGCGCTTCGACAGTTCGGCGTTTGACGGTCAGCCCAAGATGTTCGACGTACCATCGAGCCATGTTCAGCGGATCGGTCACATTAAATGCAAGATGTTCGATTTTCATGGTTTGCCACGTGAGAAGATTTCGAAGGGAAGTGTTTTGCGAAGGGTATCGGGCAACAAATCAGTTCGACAATGCAAAAGGGTCGAACGAGAAAAATCGTCCGACCCTTTCATCACTGATTCAACTTTCTGCCAGCCTGTTATTCAACAGACAGACAGGATCAAAGCCGTACCATACCATCCAGATCCAAAAGATCGGTGCGAATTTCGGATGCCACCTGCGACAGATTCGCTCGATCCTCCGTGCGGCAGCGGCCCAGGAACCCATAGACGGCTTGCCATTCCTTGTACAGGCTGTCCGCCTCTCGCTGAAGTTCTGGCAATGTCGGCTCAGAATCCAGCATCAGGTGAAGTCGCTGAGTTCGTTTCTTGAACGCGGCAGAAGCCGCCAGAACTTCTGACCGATACGCTGGTCGCTCGGTTTTCATCCACTTACTGATGTCATAGTCAAGCTGATCGGAAAGATTGTCCAATGACGCAGCGATCGGAATCAGCTTGCGGCTATCAACCTGCGAGACGGTGCCACCGAGGTTCAATTCGGCTCGCAGTTCCGCGATCCCGTCTTCAATCTCCTGAATGACAACAATTGCAGCCTGGCTTTTCATTTGACTGAACGTACGCACGAACAGAGTCCCCTGTTTTTCAACGTATTGATAGCTTTCAATCAACTGTTCGTCCGACTCGTTGTTCTCCAGATTGTCCTTGAAGTTCTGAACCATCCCGTAAAAGTCATTTGCCACCTGAAGAGTGCCTGAAGCGTTCTTGAACACCAGCAACAGCTTCAGAGGCGTTCGATTGTAAAACTCATCCACGTCGCGAATCAAAGCGTCGGCTGTTTGTTTCAACTGAGCTCGGCTGGTTGAATTTTCAATCCACAGCAGTTCATGAATCTGATTGTCGGCATCCACCGCGCGGCGCACGGCTCGTTCAACAGAAGTGCTTCTCAGCAATCGTAACTTATCGAGCATCACCACCCAGGTGCTCTCAAAGCGATTGTACTCGCTCACGATTCGTTCGTAGGGATTCTCGTTGATGACCAGGTCTTCAATTCGAGTGATCTGCTGTTGTAACTTTCGAGCGTCACTTGCCAGCTGGACCATTTCTGTGGATGCACTTGCGTCACGTCGCAATTCGTCGCTCATGTTGAAGATGGCGTTTTCCAGGACACCCAACTGCTGTATCAGATCGCGTCGGTCGAGCGATGGCTGTACCTGAAACAGTTTTCCAATTTCTCGATCCAGCCGATCGATGCGTTCAATGCTCTGCTTTGAAACGCTGCTGAGTCCTGTGGCCTGAGCCGCGCGGTGAGAAAACAGACGCCAGGCCGCATCGATTTCACGGAAATCGACAACAATGGATTCGATCTTCATCCCGTCCGTCAGATCCTGATTTAGACGGTTAGTGAGCACTCGCAGGCTGTTCAGTTCAGACAGCAGCGAACGCAACTGCGGATACCGCCGGTAATCAGTTTCCAGCGAGCTATAGAGGCGACCCGACTCGTCGAAAGCTTCTTTCATCAGGTTTGTCAGGACTCGCTTGTCAACCTTCTCATAGTCCACCGGACGAGTTGGAGTTGGATTGTGCCTTAACCGAATGTCGTCAAGGCTGCCAATTTCTCCCGCTGGAACCCGGTTCAGAAAATCGGTCTCCGTACGACTGATGCGTGTCGTCTGGGCGATCGCGGACGAAGCCAATGTCACGGTGAGTATTGCCGCTCCAAGTGCGCGACCCAGTTCAATGATTTGTGGAAGTTGCATTGAGGATTCCTTTCCCTGTTGTTCCGATTCGGTTGCAGTCAGAGGCGCAGACATTTCATCGGCCCCGGCAGGTTTTGTGAACCACCCTCCACTTCCCCTGCGTCTGTCGCTTCAAAGTTTAGCGCAAACTGCAATTTTCAGGAAACACCAGTTTTGGGACTGATTTCTACCGTAAATTCAGGCAAAACCTGCTGAGCGACAGCCTACCCGGTGAGCCTTTGCAGAGCGACTCAGGGTGTCGGCCAGAAACTATCCCAGAGTCGTTACGGATATGAGGGCAGTGTCGCTGCGGCATTGTTCAGCGTGCCGGCGTCCACCGCAGGGGCTTCTGGATTTCGTATTGGGACTGCAACCGGTGCTTGTCCCTTCAAAGCAGTTGCGTTGATTGGCAGCTCTGATTTAGGAGCTTCGGGAAACCGTGGCAGCTCCTGAGCGTTCACGCCTGGCATCAAGCCATCACGAGCCTGCGGCAGGCTCTGGATCCCACGAATAAACATGGAACGATCCAGTTCGAAGACAGATGGAGTGACGTCGCTCAGTGTGAACAAGTCGGCTGTTTTCTTCCACACAGGATTTCGCCACGCGGATGATGGCAGTAGTTCGGAATTTGTGTCTTCACTGTCAGGTCGAGTCTGCCAGAGTTGCTTCCACTGAAGGAAGTCGAGCCGACGCACGGAGTAATCCAGTGCAGAAGTTTCAATCTGCCAAAACACGTCGTGACCATCGTACAAGTTTGTGAATCCGTTCCACGTCACAAGCGATTCGATATCCTCAACGTAGGAATTGCCTTCCGAATACAACAAACGTGATTCTCGTCCAGTTCCCGCGAAAACCGATGCCTCGCTTCGGATCGACAACCGAGGCAACGTCCGTTGTGTGCCGCTGCCCTTGCGTTCGTCGCTGTCTCGCATGTGAATCAGTGACTCACTGTGAACGCATGTGACATGGTCCAGAAAGACATCCAGGGAACCTCGCGAAGACTGCATTGAGGAATCGCCACGAAGCTGCAGCAGGGTTCCATTCAATGCCAGGCCGCAATTTTCAATTCGAATTCGACCGTGCGGTTGGCAGGCGACGCGAAAACAATCCGCATCGGCGCGGCAAATCACGCGACTCAGCGAGTACTCGGATTCTTGTAGAAGGTCCACCGGGCCCGTCGATTCGTCCGACAGATCGAATAGTGCTGTTGGCTGTCCCTCGATGTTTTGACACTCAATGGACACATTCTCCAGTAGCACGCGATTCGGTCCAACACAGTGAAACAGGCTCCATCGATCGGCCGTGATGTCATCACGTACAATCAATCGAAGATCGATGTCTCGCATGGTCAAAGAGCCCTGATTTCGCAGATTGAACATCTGACCCGGCGAAACCGCGCCCTCCGAGACACCTTCGAATTCCAGCGTCGGTCGGAATCCATCGGCCGCTCGAATAATCAGGTTGATGCCCACGATTCGCACTGGTGGCTGAGCCGGCAGATCCTGTGGATAACCGTTGTAACGCAACAGCACCACGTCGCCTGACTGTGCATCGGCCACTGCGGCTTTCAGCGTGCGAAATGGTTGGAATCGTCCGTCCGACGATTGCAGGACAAACGGTCCCATCTGATCTTCAGCAGCCACTGGCGCTAAACCGGGCTGTGGTTTTGAAAGGAGCCAGTCAATCAGCGATGGAGTGATCATGCCACCATTGGGAATCAATGCCAGTGTCGGCGAGGCTGTCGTTGTGGGAACCGCTTGTGGCGACGTTACCGCAGGCGATACGCCTTGAAGAGGCGGCGATGTCGCATTCACGGGAACCGATGTTCCAGAAGGGGTTAAGCCTTCGGGATTCCTCGCATCGACTCCGACCGGGTTCACCACAGCGACGCTGCTATTCTCCTTCAGAGCGGCGTTCGCCTCGAAGCGCGTAGGATCAACGCCCTTCCACTGAGCCTCCGCATCGACACCTGCCATTTCCTGAGATGATGTGTTTTGACGTGCTGAACGCTGGAGCAGGAATGCGGTAACGCAGATCAGCAGCACGGATGCAAAAACCCAAACGGCTCCGAGGGGTTGGCGGTGAGCGGACGGGTTGAGTTTTCTCCAGACGATGCCTTCGGCTGGGACGCTGTGAAGGCCGACCATTGCAGCCATCTGAATTAAATCGTTCAGCAACAAACCTGGAGCCGCGTACCGATGATCGGGGCTGTTGGACATCATCTTCCGCATAATGCCAGCCAGCGCAGCAGGCACGCTGGCATTGATCAAACACGGATCCGGAGGTGACTTGCCCTGATGATCCAACAACTTCTGCAGCGCGGTGCCTTCTGGATACGGCGGTTGGCCGGTGAGCATGTGATACATCGTGCAGCCGAGCGAATAGATGTCGCTTCGAATGTCGGCGTTGCGAGGATCACGAGCCTGCTCAGGCGATATGTAGTCGAATGTGCCCAGCGTTGTTCCAGCAACCGTGATGTCGCCAATGGAATCGGTTGTGTCTCGCCGAGCCAGACCAAGATCGACAACTTTTACTCGACCCGATGTCGTCAGCATGATGTTCGACGGCTTGATGTCTCGATGGACGATGCCCGCCGCCGCAATATGATTTAGCGCCAGAGTGACCTGAATCGCATAGTTCACAGTATCTTCTATACTCAGGCAGCCGCGATCGATGATCAGGTCGCGAATGGTTGAACCGCTCGCATACTCGTAGGCAATGAAGTATAGCCCTTCCTGTGTCCCCGCGTAGAAAACGCGAGCGATGTTGTCATGGTTCAACTGAGCACACGCGCGAGCTTCGTTGCGAAACCGAGCAATCAGCGATGCATCCTGCGACGACGAAGGATGCAGAATTTTCAACGCGACATCGCGAGCCAGCTCAAGATCAGTCGCTTTGAAGACCGCTCCCATCCCGCCAGAACCAAGACGTGATGTGATTTCAAAGTGAGCCAGTCGAATACCAGCTTCTTCGCCTCCCGAATTGCCGCTGGCTGGGAAAAGTCGCTGGCGATACGCGTCACCAACCGGTGACGTTTCAGTGCGAACTTCGTTGCGAGCCTGTTCGGGAACCGTAATGACCGTGTTTTCGTCATCAGCAACGAGCGGCCGCTCAGACAACGGCACATGGACCGCGGCTGTAACAGGCTCTTCAGAATCGGTGACGTTGTGTTGCGTCATGACGGTCGGGAATTCTCCGCTCAGCCGACGAGCACCAAAGCGTCCAAGTGACGATGCCCTCGCATGGATGTTACTTCGCCGGCAGCGCCGAGTCAAAGCGCGTCGGGACATGCGTTCAGTACTCGAGCGGAAGTACATGTTGCCGAAACTCTACAGTCGCCACAACCGGCGAAGGCATCTGTAGGGCGCGCTGCGTGACGGTTGTTGCCCGGACGGAAATCTGACCGATCTCAAGAGTGGTCCCGCAACAGCTTCTGGTTTTAGAACGCGAGCTTTTTGAAATGGCCAACCTTCTTTTACGCTGGATTTGACAGCTAATTCGTGTCTGTTCCTCTACAGACAACGGATGGTTCTTCGACAAAAGTGCCGTCGACTGTCCTAGCGGAAGTTTGCCCCGGATGTTTGATGCCAGTACCTCTCCAGAGGTTCGCCTGCGAAGAATAGGCAGTTCGAGCAGTAATCTTTCAAAATCTTTCACCATTGCGGCAGAATCAGTTGCCAATTGTGTCATAATCACTCATATTTGAGGCAGGAATGACTGTTTCGTTGGCGGGATTTCGATGATTTTGGATGAGCGTCGATCAAAAATTCTGCGAATTGCCGAAGAATCAGGCTTTGTTTCGCTACAACGGCTGGTGACAGAAGTTGGGGCGAGCGAGTCAACGATTCGGCGGGATCTGGAGTTTCTTGACGCTTCCGGTCAAATTCAAAGAACTCGAGGTGGTGCTTCCTTCCTTGGAGACGCCCTTTCTGACTTTGATGCTCGAAAAACCAAGGCTTCGGTTGAGAAACAGCAGATCGCGAAGCGAACAGCTGACTTGATCGCTGCTGGTGAAACGGTTCTCCTGGACGGTGGAACGACGACGCTGGAGGTGGCTCGGCATCTCACAGGAAAAGCATTGCAGGTCCTGACCAACTCGCTTCCGATCGCTTCACTGTTGATGAACCGGGCTGAGATCGAGTTGATCTTCATTGGTGGCTATGTCTACCCCAAAACGGGCGTGGCGCTAGGTGAACAGTCGGTTGATGCTTTAAGAAAAATGCATGCGACTCGCCTGGTGATGAGCACTGGGGGAATTACGGCAGATGGGCTATTCAACAGCAATGCGCTGCTTGTGGAAACTGAACGTCAGATGATTCGGGCAGCGGACCGAGTAACTCTTGTGGCTGATAGCAGCAAATTTGGTCAGCGTGCGCTGTCCCACTTATGCCCGCTCAGCGACGTGGACGAAATTGTGACGGACGACGGTATGTCCGACGAGTGGAAACAGGTCATGGCGAATGCGGGAATTCGGACGGAAGTTGTGTCGATCTAGTTTTCAGTGTTCAGTTTTCGATGTTCGTCTCAAATGGACGCCCTGAAAATTGAACACTGGTAACTGAACACTGAGGAGCAAGGCGTGGTATCGGGAACATTGAGTCCATCAGATGTTGAGCGAGTCGTTCGCGACGTGCTGAGTCGGCACCTGGGTTCGCGTTCGAGCGCTGAGTTCGGGGGTGGCATTCCGGTGCTGCGTTCAACGGCGACGCCAGAAATGACCGCTCCCGTTGTTGCCGCGAATCGCAATCCCCTGCTTGTGAATATTTCAGCTCGACATGTGCATTTGACTCAGGAACATGTGGAAGTCCTCTTCGGGGCTGGCGCGAAGTTGACTCCGGAAAAGGACCTTTATCAGGACGGCTATTACGCCGCCAAAGAAACTGTCGCTGTTGTGGGGCCTCGTCGACGAATGCTGCCGAGTGTTCGAGTTCTTGGACCTTGTCGGCCGGATTCGCAGGTTGAACTTGCATTCACCGATGGCATCTCGCTGGGTATCGACCTGCCTGTTCGTGTCAGTGGCGACGTGAAGGGGACTCCTGGCTGTGTGCTCGTTGGACCTCACGGTGTTGTCGAACTCAAGCAGGGCGTCATTCGAGCCATGCGTCACGTCCATATGGGACCTGACGACCTTGAATACTACGGCGTCAAAGACGGCGATCACGTTCATTTGCGAATCGAATCCCCTGGCTGCACGACGGTCCTTGAGGACCTCGCAGTGCGTGCCGGTAAGGGAATTAAACTGGAAGTTCACCTGGACACGGACGAAGGAAATGCCTGCAACCTCGAAAAGGCCACGAAAGTGGAGCTGGTAAAGCCGGAACCGTGTAAGTGTCATCACTAAAGGTTTTCGGTTTGAGGTTTTCAGTTTTCGGACCATCGCGTCAGTTACTTCTGAAAACCGAAAGCTGAAAACCGAAAACCTCACCGCAAGGACTGCGGCGATCTCTTTTTTTGCTTGTGTTGCTTCAGGATCGAAGCGGCCTCAGGCTGGAGTAATCTTGATATGGCAAAATCGACGGACGCGTTGGGAATGATTGAAACAAAGGGCTTCGTCTGCATGGTCGAAGCCATCGATGCAATGCTCAAGGCTGCCAACGTGCAGCTGGTTTCATGGGACAAGATCGGCAGTGGTCTTGTCACAGCTTTCATCGTCGGTGACGTTGGCGCTGTGAAGGCGGCTGTCGATGCTGGTGCTGCAGCAGCGTCCAAGCTGGGTACTGTAATCAGCGTGGAAGTGATCGCTCGACCAAACGACGAGCTGACTGCCATCCTGCCAAAGGCGAAGGCTGCTCCAGCCTCTGCCAAGAAGTAATCGGGCACTTTGTGCATTTCAAATTTCAAATCACATATTTCAAATTTGAAATTTCCTGCCCATGCTCCCAAATCAACTCGACCTCTTTTCGGAACAACGACTAATGAACGAAGCAATTGGAATGATTGAAACCAAAGGCCTGGTGTCCGCTGTGCAGGCATCAGACGCAATGTTGAAAGCCGCCAACGTAACGCTTGTTAAACAATTGAACATCGGCGCTGCGTACATCACGACCATCATCAAAGGCGACGTCGGCTCAGTCCGCGCTGCTGTTGATGCGGGTGCTGCTGCGGCTTCTCAGAGCGGCGAGCTGGTGTGTGCTCACTTGATTCCACGACCAGAAGCGTCACTGCTGGAATCGATCCTGTAATGTAGCCCTCTCGCCCCGCGAGAGGAGCCTTGCAGAGTGCATTCACAAGTGCCGACGCGGGTTCCTTCAGGAACGGTCCAACATCAAGGCTTCATCACGGCGGAGCGTGACGGCTACATTTGGGTAAATGTCGAATGAAAGTTCTTGTCGCCAATCTTGGTTCGACCAGCTTCAAGTATCGTCTGTTTGATCTGACGAACGAGTCCCAGCTTGCCAAAGGTGGGATCGATCGCATCGGACAGAAGGATGCTCTGAGTTCCTGTTCGGTGCAGATCGGAAGTTTCAAAGCAGAGACAACTCAGTCCGTCCCGAATCATGCGGCCGCTGTGGGAATCTGCCTCGAGCAACTGACGGATGCCGAAAATGGCTGTCTGAAGTCGGTGAACGAAGTCGGCGGCATTGGGTTCAAAGCGGTCTTTGCAGGAGATCTCAGCGGCGTGAGAATCGTCGATGAGCCTCTGCTGCAGAAGATGGAAGCTCTGTCGGACATTGCTCCAGCTCATAACCCGCCGTATGTGCGGGCCATGAGACAACTGCAGCAGGCGTTTCCGCAGATTCCTCTGGTGGCCGCTCTGGAAACGGGCTTTCACGAAACGATCCCGTTCGAGCATCGAGCTTACGCGGTTCCTTACGAATGGTACACAGACTTTGAAATTCGCCGCTGGGGATTTCACGGTGCCAGCCATCGGTTCATCGCTGGTCGTATCGCGCAGATTGTAGCTGCCGAGAAGGGGTCAGACCCTGAAACGCAAAAGGGTCAGACCCCTTTACATGGTCTGAAGGTCATCAGTTGCCATCTCGGTGGCAGCGCGTCGATCTGTGCGCTTCGCAATGGTGAAAGTTTTGCCGCTTCGATGGGCATGAGTCCTCAGGGAGGCCTGCCG
>JANMEV010000033.1:0-21584 GCA_031377305.1 Planctomycetota bacterium
TACTCGAAACCCAATCAAAACACTGGCTCGCAGCAATTCTGTGAGTCCTCAAAACCAGCTTCAGACCACTTACTGAACATCCACACCTCTGCTGGTTTTGAAGCGCCCATCAGTGGCTGGTTTTGAAGCGCCCAATGACAGAGAGGCGAGCGGTTGAATGAAAGTACCGGTTAAGCCGGAGATTCGACGGCAGAAAATCGGCTAGCGCCTCAGCCCCAAATCAATGGCGTTCGGTAATTTTGTTTCTTCATCGTTAGGCTGTTTCCCTGTCACGACTACGATTTGGGTTGCTTCGAGTCGACGGCGCGGCTCGCCTACGTAGATTCGCCGCTCCGCGGGCGAAAACAGTCCTGTTTGCAACCTCAATATCAAGTGTTGGCAGACCAATCGCCGCCGGTTTAAGCGTGCCAAGCACCAAGGGACACTGGACGCTATCGCGTTGCGGCTGATAAACGAAGAAGGCATCGTTCTTGCGATGATGTCGCTATCAAGCGGAAGAAGGCCGGGCCGCTGAATCCCCTAAACAGCGAAAGTTGTGGGGGGAGCATTGTTGTCACTTCGGCGGTTTTCCGCCCACGCCAATGCGAATCGTCTTGACGCCTGGTTGGCCGGGAGCTGGCGTGAAGCCGAAATCCAGTCCCTTGAACATACGGCTCTGAGAATCCAGGAACTGAGCCACAGCAAACTTCGTCAATCCCATTCCCACCGTGGCGTCGATAAGGATCTCTTCTCCAGCCGTTCGCACCTTAAGTTCCAAGTCCGAACTTTTTGGCTTGAGCAATTTGGCCGCATAGCTTGTGAACGCAGGTTCTTCCTGTTTTTGTTCGATGTTGTTACCGTTGAACTTAAGGCTCATTTTTGGAGCCGTTGCTTTTCCCAGCCAACGCTCAAGTGCGACAAGAATTTGCCGTGGAATGCCGCTCAAGGGATCGTCGGTTTCTCCCAGCCATTTGTCGAGGCGGAATCGCACAAGCAATGGGATTGCTTCTCCTGTTTTGTCGACATTCGCTGAGTGGTTCGTGACCAGCTCCTCCAGCATGTCAACGGCCGGTGCACCGCCGACGGTCATCCAAAGCCACGAACCCGTGGCCGCGATATTGAGCTGCACCGGCAGTTCCTTGCCGACGAATGGAATCACCGCTTTGTTGGCTCGCAGCGTCACCATGCGATAGTCTCCCAGGCTGGAGCCAGAGACTTGAAGTTGGTCGCGCTGCGCGGAAATCTGGAGCAGTGTTTCAAGCGAACTCAGGAATTGTTCAGAGTCTTCAAGACGAGTGCCGCCACAGGGGATCAAACCTGTTTCCACGTTACCGCGCAGGCAGATGGCGGAATCAAGTTGTCCTGAGGCGAAGGAATTCTGCAAAGGTACCAGAAGGTCGTCGACCAAAACGTCAACACCCGGATTTGACGATGCCGCTTCCTTGAGCTTTGCACTTAGAGAAGCGACAAACGCTGTGGAAAATGGTTTGAGGAATTCGGGGATCGCAATTGTGCTGGAAACGACGAACGGCGATCGCTCATCCTGAAGCACCGACAATTGACTTCGACGACTACCGATGCCTTCCAGTGAGCCGGCAAGAACACTATTGCTTCGAGCAGTCACTTTGAGCCTGGCAGAGATTGGCTGCTGATCGTCTTCAGGAAGCTTCAAGTAAAACTGTGCCCGATCGATATCGAACAGAACGGCACGCAAAACTTCCAGCCGTCCTTCCGCGATTGCTCGGCGCAGTGAGTAATCGCCGAATGCTTCGTTGTCAAATCTCTGCAGAAACACCCCAGCCTGAGCTTCGAGGGCCGTCCAGAATGTTCTTTTGAGTTCGGCCGGTATCTCGGTGAGGTTAAAGTCTGCAAAAAGATCGTTTGCTGCTTCGTCGTCTGAGATCTTTAGATCTGCCTGGCCCGGCAATTCAATGTGATGCACTGCTGAGGTCTGAGTGGAATACATGATTCCATCGACGTAACGATAAAACGTTGAAATGGAATTCGGCATCTCGGGAATGGACGAGGACTCTGTGTTGGGCTTGTCCTCAGTACCCAGTTCAGACGAAATGGTGATTGCAAAGGTCCGAACAGTTCGCGGTGAATCGGCGGGAGTTTTTCCGTCCTGAAGTGTCGCATTTTTCGTCGCATCATCGACCTCGGCGACTTGTTGCATAAGCTTCGAGAGGTCCAACCGCACTTCATACTTGTCTTCGGAACCGATCAGTTCAGCTCCAAACGTCGTGCGGACGTGTTCATCCACTCGGGCCTTAAACTCCTCGGGCGTTCCGACAAGTTCAAACGAGATCTGATTGTTGAGACTGACCTCAGGATGTGTTTGAAGGAAAAACAGGGTCCCGTTCATTTCCACTTTCCCGGGTTCGTCGGGCTTGCTGCTGTTTGGTGTCCCGTTAAATCGGATCTGGCTTCCTATTCCCGCTGCGGCTGGCCCTGCCAACATCAAGACGGGTGACTGCTCAATCTCCAGTTCCTCTCTGACCTTGTTCAGGAACTTGAAGCCGTCTTCAAAGCGGACTCGTGTATGCCAGATTCTGCCGACAATTCTGCCCTGAACGCGTTCCGGTTCAGTCTGCTGGACCGTTGCTGAACAAACATGACCAAAGATCAATACCAACGTTGCTGAGCAAAGCGAAAGCAAACGAGGCATTTCGAGTCCTTTCAAAAAGTTTGTTGCCGACCGAAAAGATTTTGGAGCGATGTCGCTCGGCCGCAGTTGCCAATGAATTCCGATCGCGGGCAGAAATGTCATTAGATTTGTTAAAGTCACCCTCTTTCTGATCGTCCCAAGTTGTAAGTGAACAGGTGTTTGCGTTCGTCAGGTAAGTTGTCGCCGTGCCGTCAATGGCCTTCGCTGTCGCCGCGCTGTACGGGGTTTTGAATCTCCCTGTTTCGAGCTACGGCTACGACAAAAACGGCGCATACGATGTGGCCAGTTTTTCCTGAGCTTCCTGAGGATTCATGTTGAACAACGCGCGACCGGACGCCTGCCAGCCGTTGGCGGTCATCTGAAACACTGCGCAGGCGTCGCGAATCATCGACACCGCGGCAACGTTCTCCATGTCACCGCCTTCGATCGCTTCGAAGGAAAGGTTGACGCTCACAAGGAGACAGGGCTGTCCGTTGCTTCGGTCCTTGAGCAGGCAACGTGAATCCAGCCACTCGCACTTGATCCACCGTAATCCACGAGGGCTTCCGGCTGCCCCGGCTCTTTCGAAAAACTGGGCTTCCAGAGCGGTGCGGTTCTCGTCGAACCGACGAAAAAGCCGCTCTGCCGGGTTACCGATTTGGAGGAGTTGTAACAGCTTTTTGAAGAACGCAATTATCATGGTCGGGTAAGGTTGCCTAGTCTTTCAGGTGATAGGGATTCCAAGGATTGAAATACCAGCCTTTCCCCAGTTTATCCAGATGGAACAGGAACAGACCAGCGTTAACGGAATGTTCGATTGTAAGAGCTTTGACTGGCTGTCAGATCGGTTGCAACCCGAATATTTGACAGGATTCGAACAACTGTTGAGAACGCTTCTTCATGCAGATCGATTGCTTTCTGCACATTCGGATTTTGTCAATTGCACATCTGTCTGATTCAGACATATCAAAGTCTGGCCGAAACTGCCTGAATAAAAATGTCGCTGGAGGATTTATGAGATTCGCTTCGTTCAAAAGATCGTTGTGTCTTGTTTTGGCAGGAGTGTTGTCGGCAGGGACGCCACTTTTGGCGGTGGGGCCCGTGGAAATGCGATCGTCAGACATCGCGATCACTGACGGCCTGCTAGTCGGCACGGTGCTGAACACCGCCGCGAAACCAGTCGCTGGACTGAACGTCCGTTTGATGCATAGCGACAGGGTGATCGCAACCGTTACAAGTGATGAGAACGGGCAGTTTTCAGTTCGCGGTCTGCGAAATGGCGGGCATGTCCTGGTTGTCGGAGACACTCGGCAAGCTGTGCGTCTTTGGAGCGAACAGGCGGCTCCTCCCACCGCCGTCTCCGGAATGGCGATTATAGTTGATGAAGAAGTCGTGCGTGGTCAGGAATGCGAGCCCTCTATGGGAGCACTGCTGCCAGTCGGACTCTTTATCGGAGGGGCGATTGCCGGGACGCTGGCCTTCACGTTGCACGACCAGAAGGATGATCAGCCAGCAAGTCCTTAGTGAAATACTGAACGCCTGAAGGCAAATTTAAAATTCCCTCGAAACGCCGATCCCATGATCGGCGTTTTTTGCTGCGCGCTCCAAAAAGCGGGCGATGGAAATTCGTGTCCGAATCCGCGGAGCGGTGCATCAAAGGTACATTGAGAACTCAGTCGATCAGGAATCGATTCGAAAATTGATACAGACGGAACATCCTGCCTCATCGTCATCGCCGTCAAAGGCCGATACTTCGAAATGATTGGTATACGTTGTTGCGTGGATCTGCCCTATCCCTGCGAATGCAGTGGTGTCTGAGCGATCCCTGAGTCTCGCGGGCGATTGGAAATCTGCGAAGCTCTTTGACGACAGCGAATAAACCGTGGGGGCACTTCAAAGCCTGCATTTTTGAAGGAATACGACGGTGAAGCGTCAAGGCTTTCTCGCAGCAGGGCTGCTGGGTTCGGCAACCGCATTGTGTTTGTTGCTTAACAGACATGGTGGTCTAGGGGCATCTGAAGAGGACTCGCGCTCATTTCGCGAAGCTGTCGGTGGTACGGAGCAATCCGAGCCCGTCTCGCAGCAGGATGGAGTGCGTCTGAAGTATTACGACGCCACCTGGGAAAAAGTTCTACGCGATGTTGCGGAGAGTCAGGACCTGACGCTGGTGATGGACACCATTCCGCCGGGTCGATTTTCTTGGCGAGAAAAGAACCGCTGCGATCTCGCGTCCGCGATCCGAATACTGAATGCCGAGTTGGAACCGCAGGGTTTTCGACTGCTCGTTCAGAAGTCATACCTGATCGTGCTGAATCTCGATAAGGCGCGCACTGAGTACGCTCGTCCTCGTGTTCCGGGGGAATTCAAGCCCACGGAACAGAAGCCAGTGGGGCGACGTCCATCAGCGGAGTCGGTCGTCAGCCAAGCTGCTGCATCACGAAACCAGGCCGATGCATCCGACGATGCATGGACCGCCAGTCCGCTGATTCCTGACACTGGCCGAAAGGCAACTGAGCGACGTCCCAGCGAGGATCGACGCAGCAGGATGGTGGCCGGAGACGATCCGGACATGCCATCGTTCCGGGAGTTTTCATCACCCATCCGGCCTGCATCTCACGGAGCGAAGGTGATCACCGACGAATCGACAATGTCGCCAATTCATGGCAAGACGGGCGTTGAGGAGATTCCATTAACCAACGGAAAGGCGGCCGAGTTGGCGCGTACGATTTACGTCGCCTTTGAAAGCCGTGCAGAGTTGGAGAAAGAGGGGGTCAACGGTCTTCCCGGCTTTGCAGTGTATGACCGAGCGGAGGATGGATCTGCGAACAAAGCAGCTCCACCATTGTTTCGAGTTGGAATTGACCAGGCTGACAATCAGATCCTTGTCGAAGCTCCGTCGACACGCTTGACGCATCTGCGAAAGCTTGTGAAGGATCTTGACAAGCCGGCCGAAGGTGGACCGGATGAATCGATCCGAGTCGTTCAAAACAATGGCATTTCGGCGAAGACCGCCAGGCAACTGAACGAACAAATCCACCAACTGGTATCGATGGCGGATGAAAGTCCAGCCAAGTCGAAGCGGGCTGCGGATCAAGCTGCGATTGATGGAAAACCGAAGGTCGAAGGAGAGCTTGCCGCGGGTGACGATCCAGCGATTAACCTTCGCGGAGAAGTCAACGTCCAGGCGATGCAGGACCTTGGTATCCTGATTCTGAAAGGCAACGAAGCCGACGTGGCTAAGGTGCAGGAAATCATCGGGCGTTTGGAGAAAATGAGCGTCGGATCATTGCCCAGTATCCATATCCTGACACTCAAAAACGTGGACTCCGAGGCGATGTCTACGCTACTAACGAGCGTCTACGAACAGTTGACGGAACTTCGTCAGCGGGGCGGTGAAAATCGGAAGACGGCCTCATTCCTTCCTGTGGTGCAGCCGAACGCGATTCTGATCATTTCATCTGAGATTGAACGAGAGTCGATTCTGAAGCTTGCGGATGAGCTGGATCAGCCGCTGCACCCGGAGTTCGAATTCGAAGTCTTTCCGTTGAAGAGCGCGATCGCGTCACAGGTTGTGACCGCCCTGACGAGCTTTTACGCCGATCGGGAAGGCTTGGGGACCACGATTCGATCCATCGCAGATGTTCGTACGAATTCGGTGATTGTGCAGGGGCGTCCGAGCGAACTTGCCGAAGTTTCGCATCTGATTGCTCGTATCGACAAGGACGAACCAGCCTCAACGGTTCGTATGCAGGTCTTCAAGTTGAAGCAGGCGGTCGCGGCTGAACTGGCGACAACAATCAACTCGGCAATTCAGTCGGTGATCAGTCCTCCTCAGCAAACAACAGGAGCTGCGGGTGGTGGTGGATTCGGTGGAGGGGCGGGCCAGGGTTCGCAGGAATTGCGAGACAATAAGTCCGTGGCTCTTGAGTTTTTGACGTCATCTGGCGGAGTGAAGGATCTGATCAAATCGGGCATCCTTGCGGACGTTCGAGTCAGTTCGGACGTGCGGTCAAATACTCTGATCGTCTCGGCTCCTGAAGCAACGATGGGGCTGATGGAGGCATTGATTGATGCACTGGATCGTGCTCCCGATGCAACGTCGGAGATCAAGGTTTTCACGCTGAAGAATGCGGACGCTCAGCAGTCTGTAGATTTGCTGGAGACTCTCTTCAACAACACAAACGAGGAAGATCAGCTTGGGATTCAACTGGCTGGTACGGAAGGTTCGTCCAGCAGTTTAATTCCGCTGCGGTTTTCTCCCGATATTCGCACGAACACGGTTTTGGCTGTGGGAAGTGCCGAGTCGCTGAGTGTTGTTGAAGCGATCCTGCTTCGACTGGACAACGATGACTCTCGTCAGCGAACGACAACCGTCATTCCGCTGCGAAATGCTCCTGCAGAACTTGTTGCCGCTACACTGCTGGACTTCCTTCAGCAGCAGACGCAGTTGCAAACAGGATCTCAGGATCTGATCAGCAACATCGAACGAATTCGACAGGAAGTTCTGGTTTCTCCAGATGTTAACAGCAACTCGCTGATCGTCAGTGCGTCGCCGCAATACTTCAGCCAGATGAGTCAAATCATTGAACAGCTTGATGCGCGACCACCGGAAGTGGTGATCCAGGCTCTACTGGTGGAAGTTAGTTTGGATGCGACGGATGAGTTTGGGATCGAACTTGGGTTCCAGGATCCGTTGCTGCTGTCCCGAAGTCTGGCGTCAACGACGACTGGCGGCGTAACGACGGTTGCAACTTCGGGAACGCCCGGATTGAACTTCAACAATACAGCAATCGGACTCGGAAACAATGTTGGTCCAGGATCTAACCCCGGGAATGTGGCGACTCAGGGGCTTTCGAATTTCTCGTTGGGACGTCAAAACGCTGGTCTCGGTTTCGGGGGCTTTGTGTTCTCGGCTCAGTCGGATGCCGTCAGTGTTCTGCTGAGAGCACTCGCTGCACGCAGAACACTTCACGTCTTGAGTCGTCCGCAAGTTCGAACCACGCACAACAATCTTGCAACGATCAATGTTGGGCAGGACGTTCCGTTGGTCAACGGTGTTACGACAACCGCTCAGGGACTCTCCAATCCGACAATCGAGCGTCGAGTGACAGGTATCGTTTTGAATGTCACGCCACGAATCACTCCGGACGGAATCGTTGCAATGCTGGTGCATGCGGAGAAAAGTAGACTGGACCCAGGTGGCGGAGTTCCAATTTTCACCCAAACCGGAGGTGGAACGATCAACTCCCCGATCATCAACCAGTCCATTGCCGACACAACGGTGAATGTTCCGAACGGCCAGACCATCGTCATCGGTGGCATGATCACCAAGAGTAGTGATACCCTTGAACGCAAAGTACCCTGGCTCGGTGACCTGCCGATCGTGGGTCGGGCGTTCCGTTATGATGGCACCACAACGGGACGCACAGAACTGCTGATTTTCCTCACCCCGCGTATTGTGTTGAGCGACCTCGATTCTGAATTCATCAAGCAAGTGGAAACAGAACGAACGCATATGCTGGAATCGGAAGCGGAAGAGATTCACGGTCCGTTGTTCAGTGTGCCGAATGCTGACCGCATGGACGAGTACCTTCCACCTGAAGGAACCATGATGTCTCCCGAAACGCCTGTGGATGAGCTTTTGATGCAGCAGGGAGCCGGACTGCAGCCTTAGTCAAACAGTATGGGGCGTTTCGAACTGAGGGTGAAACAACGATTCTGCGATCGGTCGAACCTGAGGTCTGTCCTCGGCGAGCGGGGGATGTCAATCCCCTGATTGTTGCAGCTCGACGAATCAGGGGACTAACGTTCCCCGCTCGCCTCAATTCAGTTGGAGCGAAGTATAGCGAGGGCGGATCTGCCTTCGTTGCATCGAATGTCGTGCTTCATTGGTAGTGTCGTTTTCTGTTGTTGCGAGATCCAAGTCATGATCAAAAGCATCTCGTGGAGGCTAACGATTGCGTGCTGCAGCATCGGTGCAATCGTTGGCTGCAGCGGTTCAACCGCGTTCTTCAAAGATCCGACCGCCGTGGTGAGAGATCCAGGGCGAATGATTGGGCGACCTCGCGGCGAAAAGAATATTGTCAAGATTGTGTCGCTTTGGGAATCGTCCAGCGGCACGGGGGTCGATGACAAACCGTGCCGCGGTTTTGCCGGACAGATTTTGTTTTTCGGGCCTCACAACGACACGGCCGTGCGAGTTCGTGGAACTGTCAAGATCTACGAATACGATGAGTATGATTCGGAGTGGAGCGAGGATCTTGTGCCACTGCATACGTTCGCATTCGATAACACCGCGTGGGCAGCGCACCTTCGCGAGGGAACCATTGGTGAATCCTATAGCTGCTTCATTCCGTACATGCGAAAACACAAGGATCAGGTCAACTGCGGCTTGAGGGTCGAGTTCATTCCGGATGGTGGGCGGCCCGTCAAATCAGAAATCACGGAAGTGCTACTCACGTCGAAAACGTCGGCTGCACTTGCCGCTGAGAAAACTCGCGGTTTCGTTCGTGAGTCGCAATTGAACTTCGCCAAAGCTTCGAAGGGCACGCCTGAGTTCGCGCCTGAGGCTGAAGAATACAAACTCGAGACGCTTTCGATCCCGCTGCCGAAGAAATGATTGGTGGGGTGGGCATTCCTGCCCGTCAAATTGTCGTTGGACAGGAATGTCCGGCTGGCATGTTAGGCTCTAAGGCCTCGTTACTCTGCCCGGCGAATAGGCTCATTGCCGCCGCCCCCTGCCCTAACCTGCAGTCCCGCCCAAAAACAAAAATGCTCGAAGCCCCAGTGAACGGTGTCGATCCGGTTCACTGGGCTTCGTTCGTTTTGGGCTACTGAGGTCGTGAGAGACAGGTTCCTGCTATCGAATCGTCGTTACTTGAAGCAGGTTTTCAATGCGATGGCTGGGGTACATGCGTCTGGCCGCAGTCGTTGCGACCTGTTTTGCATACCACGAGCCTGCTCGACCTGTCAGCGTGACGGATTGGAATCCCACGTCCACGCACAGATCATTCACGACAACACTGGCCAACTGCTGGATCAGGTCCATGCAGCGGTCTGTTTCGGGGCTCGTTCGCGGTTGAAGTCGCATAACTCTCCTCCATGAAGATGTTGCAAACTGAGGAAACAGAATTCAAGACGATTCGGTCAACGTCCTCAGAGAGTATCGCTCCATTGATTTTTTGTGCAGTGCAGCTGACGACTTTTTTTAACACGCCTTAACAATGAAGGCGGGTCTCATTGAATTCCGGGAAAATAGGCAGAATGGGCGACTCATTGGCGAAGGCCACGGACCGTTGTTTCGATGGCGTTGACTGCGACGCCGCTTGGTTTGATTCGTACTATCGAGAGCGTGGCCACCGAGCAACCATTTCTTTGTGAGGCCATCGAGTAAAAGAGAGAGGCGAAAGTCCCGTCAGTGGTGTCGACTTGCTCCACTCACATTCGCACCATATCGCACATATCCAACACGCTTTGCTCTGCTCCGGCAGGAATGGCAGATTGAGTTCCTGTCGACCGGCAGAAGTATCAGACCCGCGTGGCAATGGTTGCAGCAATTTCCGAAGTCCTGTTCGGTGGAAACTGCGCCTGAAGTTCTTCACCACTTGCGGCGAGCCTTCGTATTGAGCCGGCGGTCCGCGTGGCTTAGCCTCCCAATCCCTCCCGAGAAACAGGCGTATGCGAACCGGCTTGACTTAACTTCATGCAGATCGCATCTAAATCAAACCTCTCGATCAGCCTGCAGTCGCTCTATGCATCAACCTTCGAAAACCTGCTGCACCATTGCTGTCATCGGCATTCTTGTGGGGATGTTTTGGGTTGCCGACGCGTCGCTTGGTCGCATTTTGTTTGCTCAGGACGCGAGTGAATTTCACGTTTACCGCATTTCCGGGACGACACCGACGGAAGCTCGCCGAATGCTGGCTGAGTTGCTGGGAACTGAGGCTGGCAACGCCCAAATCGTGGCGGATGCTGAGAACTCGAACCTGTTGGTCGCAGGATCTTCTTCTGTGCAGAAACTGGCTAAGCAACTCGTCGAACAGATGAGTGCGGGGAACACTGAAAAGACCCCAGAGAAGATGGCAATTGTTGTCAAGACATACGCCTGTGACCCAGCGCTGTTTGATCAACAACTAAAGTCCATCAAGAATGCGATCAGCACATCTGGTCGCGTTTCCGTCGATCGAAGTCGACATCAGATTGTGGTTGCGGCACCTGCAGCCGATCACAAGATCGCAGCAGAGTTTTTAGCGGCGTCAAATCCTGAACCTTCGCCGTTGTTTGACACAACGAGCGATTGGGCTCCCACCGATGAAAGTGCCGATTTGGGCTCGCGAACATCGACCAAATCTCGCCGGGCATCTCCTCGATCATCTCTAGCTGAACGGAAAAATTCGGACGTGTCGCGGTTTCCGTCGCTCGATGGAGTTTCCCATGCATCCGATGATTTTGCGGACGGTTCAGACGGCGACGTACTCAACAACCACTCTCTCTCCGTTCAATTTCGCAACGTTTCGATCGAGCAGGTGGAAGCGGGCCTGCAGCGACTTCTTGGAACGAAAGTTCAGGAACTGGCCGCTCATCGGTTCAGCTTTTCCGTTGGACAAACTCGCCAGGTCACGATGTTGTTTGACGATGACTCACGTTCCTGTCAGCTTGAAGGCTCGCGCGATCTGGTCCTGCAATTTTCAACGCTGCTTCAACAATTTGAAGATGCTCGTGACAAGAACGCTGACGTGACGATTCGGTTTGTTCCACTGACCAACGTTGATCCTGATGTATTGAATCGAGCGTTGATTCTTTGGAAACAGTCTGCTCGCAAGGGGCAGGCTCCAGACACGCAGTCGAATGCGAAACAGGGGTCGAAGCGCCGGCGTGACAGCAACATTCGTCTTGCCGCATTTCAGCAGATTCCCGGTGAGCCGGCGATTCCAATCGAGCCCGGCGGTCAAATGCCTGCTGATGATTCGACTCCGTCGACCGATCCACCACAAGACAACCAATTGCGCCGGCCGTCGTCTGACGTGACCGTTGAACCACTTCCGGATCTGGACGTGTTGATACTTCGTGGCCGAGATCCCGACGTCGAGGAGCTGACTCGAATCATTCAGGAAATCGAACGCCTGAGCGCCGAGACTGCGCCGGAAATTGAAGTGGTTTATCTCCAGAACGTTCAGGGTGAGGCTCTGGAGAAACTGGTCACAAAAGTTCTGGATGACCTGACCGGGCCGCTGCAGGGGCGAGTTTCCGTCACTCCACTGGTGAAACCCAACGCGATTCTACTGATTGGCTGGGGCGAAGCTGTTGCCGCGGCGAAGAGGCTGATTGCAAAACTGGACGAAGCTGTCGAGCCGCAGACGCAGATGGAAGTGTTCTCTTTGAAGAACGCCGCCGCCAATCGCGTTGAGACAACAGTGAAGGAATTCCTGGGAAAACGCGGCGGACTTGGAACAACAGCGAACATCACAGCCGATCCTCGCACCAATACGCTCATCGTTAATGCCTCGCCACGCGATTTGCAGGAAGTAGAACGTCTGATCGAACGGCTTGACGCTGGAACATCGGAGTCCGTAAATCAGGCAAAGATCATTCAATTGAAGAATGCTCTCGCGCTGGATGTTTCACAGACAATCACGGCTGCAATCACTGCAGCCCGCGGCGGAGTTGGCACGCAACGTTCTGCGGCACTTGAAATGCTGATGACTGGACCAGACGGCAAGAGCGTCGCAGCGAGCGGACTTCTGGAAGACGTGAAACTGACTCCGGATCCGAGGACCAATCGAATCTTCATCACCGGGCCTCCCGACAGTCTGCCGCTTGTCGAACAACTGATCGAGAGCTTTGACGAATCACCAGCCGCTTCGGCTCAGATCAAGGTGTTTCACATTACAAACGGCGATGCGAGCGACCTCGTTCAGGTCCTGCGATCGTTGTTCCCCGAGCAGGCGGCCGTCTCAAACGTGCCCCAACTTGCGACGGCCGAAGGCGAAACGTCCCTCGTTCCAGTTCGGTTCTCTGTCGATATTCGCACAAACAGCATCATCTCTACCGGAACAGCAGGCGACCTGCAGATCGTTGAAGCGTTGCTGCTGCGTCTGGATGAAACGGACTCGCAGGAACGAGTCAACGAAGTCTATCGACTGAAGAATTCGCCGGCTTTGGACGTCGCGAATGCTGTCAACAATTTTCTCCGGAGCGAACGCATTGTGAATCAGGCGGCACCCGGTCGCCAGAATCCGTTTACGCAGATCGAGTCCGAAGTCGTCGTCGTGCCCGAGCCCGTTGGAAACGCCCTGATCATCAGCGCGACGCCGCGGTACTTCAAGCAGATTATGGAGCTTGTGGAAGGCCTGGATGCTCAGCCGCCGCAGGTGATGATCCAGGTCATTCTGGCGGAAGTCTCACTGGACAACCGCAACGAATTCGGCGTCGAACTTGGATTGCAGGATTCTCTGTTGTTTGACCGCAGTCTGCTAGGGAGCATTCTGACGCCCGGTTACAACTTCAACAATCAGCCGCTTGGGAATGCCAACACAGCGAATTCGCTGGCGTCGCGAAATCAGGTCGGTGGTCAGGCACTTTCTCACTTCAGTGTCGGACGAACAAGTACTGATACCGGTTACGGCGGTTTGGTGCTTTCGGCGAGCAGCGAAAATGTCAGCGTGCTGCTGCGAGCGATGAATCAGTCGCAGGCCGTTGAGATTCTCAGTCGTCCGCAGGTGATGACGCTCGACAATCAGCCAGCGTTCATTCAAGTCGGCCAGCGAGTTCCTCAGATCACAGGATCCACAATCAGTCAGGTCGGGCAAAGCAATTCGATCACTCCGACGAACGTTGGGCTCATTCTGGGGGTGACGCCTCGAATCAGTCCGGAAGGCATGGTTGTGATGGAAATTGATGCGGAGAAATCTGAAGTCGGTCCTGAGGCGGAGGGAATTCCCGTTTCGATCTCCGCGACAGGAAACGTCGTTCGATCTCCAAGAATCAACATTACGACTGCTCAGACAACGGTCAGCGCTGCGAGCGGTCAGACGATCGTCATCGGCGGGCTCATCACGTCGAGCAACAGTTCCATCCAGAGACGAGTGCCGTGGCTCAGCGATGTGCCGGTCGTCGGCAATCTGTTTCGTTACGACGGAAACGCAAATTCGCGCAAGGAACTGCTGATCATTCTGACTCCGAATGTTGTCCGAGGTCGCTCGGAAGCCGAATACATCAAACAGGTCGAAATGGCTCGTATGTCGTGGATCTCTGGTGATATCTTCAACTGGATGAACACGGACTGCGGCGTCGCCGGGCAACTGGATTCCGGCGCTATCCCGACGATCTACCCGGACAAGACGCCGGGGGCAGAGTCCTTTGAACAAATCGTTCCGCTGATGCCGCCGCCGACTCCAGACAATGGCATGTCGATGCCCGCACCGGAACCGTCAATCGTCCCTGCTCAGCCGACCAGGGTCGTGGTGCCGGAATGGAAGATCGAGTCGGGGAACGAACTGGAGAGTTCCAGCCCAGAAACCGACAACGGGATTCAGCAAATGTCGTTTCGGTCGGCGGATTCCATCGAAGCACCAAAGCGAGCGGTTTCAAAATCGGCGGAGTCAACGACCACGAAATCCGGTTCAAAGAGAAAGGCCGAAGCCGCCAAAACGCCAACGGCTCCTAAGTCGGAACTCACGTCACCTCTGGAAGCGAAACAAAAACCAAAGTCAAGATTTCTGTGGCCGTCCCGGTAAGACAATAACGCGATGAGACAATGAGTCGAGTTTGAAATCACGTCCGATCTCATCCTTCACGCGATGAACTCAGGCGAGCGAGGGACGTCAATCCCCTGATTCGTGTAAGAACTAAATCAGGGGATTGACATCCCCCGCTCGCCACAGGAATGCCTCAGTTCCCATCGTTCACGGTAGAGTTCCTTAAGTCGACAATTCCATGCGAAGAACTTCCATCCATCGTCGCTCACATCTGTTGTTGTTGGCTTTGTGTTTCACAATGCCGGCAATGGGGTGCACGTTGCTGACGACCAGCCAGCTTCCATTTTTTGGAGCAAAGAAACCGGAATTCGAAGCGCCACGACAAGTGGTTCCAGTTTGGTCCGACACGGTGCTGCATCAGCCGGATGCGACAGCGACCCGAGGATTCGGCGGACGCCTGATGTTCTATGGGCAGGACAAACACAAGCCGATCCGCGTTGAAGGATCGCTGATCGTCTATGCGTGGGATGACAGCAAAGGCTCAATGGAACGAGCTCCTGACCGCAAGTACGTTTTCCCGGCTGAAACACTGCAGGAACATTACAGCGAATCGCGGCTCGGGCATTCGTATAGCTTTTGGGTTCCCTGGGATGCGGCAGGTGGACCGCTTCAGCGTTTGACGTTGATCAGTCGCTTTCTCAGCAAAGAAGGAACCGAGCTAACCGGCGCTCCGGCTCACGTCGTTCTGCAGGGCCCGAGCGATTCGTCTCCATTCCCGAATGAAATCAACAACGCAAATGCCAGCGATGAAAAGTCTGGCGAGGGATCTGACGCGGAGCTCAGTCTGTCGGCTCGTCTTGCGAAGAAACGAGTCGGGCGAGTCCAGCAGGCCAGCTATGAGTCGGACGAAGAAGAGGATGAGTCGCCTTCCTCGAATGGTCGTTCCTATCGAAGACCGACTCATCCGGGCTTGAAGACATCTGAAATCGGACTCACTCGCGGATTTTACGAACGGAACATGCAGGGAAGTTTGCCGGAGCAGGAGAAAACGGAATTCGCGGCTACCGACGTCGATGACCTTTTGACGCCGACCCCCAAAAAGAAATCCATCCGAAGCAATTCCAGCGCCGCAGCTCGCGGAACGACTAACGCAACATCGGAGAACGCGGACGACGCTGAAGCGGCGGAAGAGTCGGATCCACAGTCAGTCGATTTTCCACCTTTTGAATCCCGGGTTCGAACATCACGAGTAGTTGGGTCATCTGTCGGTCCCGTTCGGAAGCAACCGCTCCGCGCAAAACCGCTGAATGGTCTTCCGAAGACACCTCGATCGTCATCGAGTGTGACTGAATGAACGACACAAGCCCCTCTGAAAGCTGCGGTTGAGCGGTCGCTGATTGCGGTTGCCGAATCGCGTCGTCTTTGAGAGTCAAGCGTTCTGGATAAAGTCCCGTGGGCCTCACAATGCGAGGCCGATTGATGGGTGGTCGAGCTTCCTCTGTCAGTCCCGCGACGGATGATGTCGCCGTAGTGGCGACTCCCTGACTGCCGACGAAACCTGTTGTCGCTTCCGCTGATGTGTTGCTGCCAACGAAGTCATTTGCAGTGCGCGAGTTGCGAATAAATCGTCGACTCGCGTCCAGCGAACCCGACGTTGCCGATCCAGCCGCTGCTGTTGCCCCCGGACCAGGTCGCTTGCCAATCGAACTTCCGAGATCTCGCTGGCCAAACAGGCCCTGAGCCGAGCAGGCCTGGGACATCACGATCGTGAATAGTGTGGCAAGGATGGGCGTCGCAAATCGCATAGTTTGCTCTGAAGTAGGATGGGCATTCCTGCCCGTTGAGTTTTCGGTCGGCCGGTCTTAACAACAAGCGTTCTGACATGAGGAGGTACGTTGGACACGAATGTCCAACTGACATCGCTTCATTGTCGAAAGCTTCGCGGTACAAAGCTCTCTTCAAATCTCGACGTCAAGTGACACCAATATCCAGCCGGGCTCCGATTGCCGGACATTTGATGGTGGCACGGATTGTAGGATTCCCGGTCAGCCTGCTGTGAGCTTGAGCAAAGTATTGAGAGTTTTTGTCCGTGACTTTATTCAGGGTTGGGTTGAGCAGCCATTTCCGCCGACAGAGATTCGAAGCGACGGATAGGCTTTGCGAAATCTCGGAATGGGGGTTTACTGCATCCGCCGCCGGGTGCCAGCAGGCTGTTGATTTAATTCCAAACCCGAAGCGTCAGCGAGGGATTGTTGTTGAGAAACGCGGCAAAACGTTTCCCATCACTGATGTTTCGGTTTGTGAAAACCCATTAGATCAACACTCTGCTATCGCGTTCCGCGCTATTGGAATTCACGGCGTTGGCTGGAGCTCCCGCGAATTGGGCGAAACCCGAATTTTATGGTAATCCCAAGTACCCTCCGGTACAGTCACGGACTCCGAAGTCCCCTGCCGATTCATTCTACCTGCCTGCTCGAGATCCCCGATGTCATATCGAAGAACGCCGTTAACGTCACCGAAATCGGAACTGGCCGGCGAGACAAATACGGGTTGCACTCGGATCGGTGTCGGTTGCGTGCTTCGATTTTTCGGCAAACGTCCTGCGGCGACGCTTTGTGTTCTCGCAGTCATTACTTGCCTTGCGATCGGCGGTTTTTCGAGTACAGCGGTCGCTCAAACAGCGGTCCCAGCCGAGGCGCCAAGCGCGCCGGTGGACTATTCGGCGATCACAAAGCCGGAAGTTGCGGCGTCATTGATGTTAACCCCGGAACAGAAAGCCCTGGTGGCGCAGATCGTGTCGGAACGAGACTCAGCACTGACTGCGGCCGAAGACGCAGCGCGTCCGGCAATTGTGGCGGCCGCTGGGGACAAATTGCAGGCCGTGCTTACTGCTGATCAACAACGGTTGTTCGTTTCGCTGTTCACTGGTAAGAAACTGCGGTTCAATTTTCGCAGTCAGAAATGGGCCGAGGTGCTCGATTGGATTGCGAAAGAGTCTGACCTTTCACTGGTGATGGAAACGCCTCCGCCGGGAGTCTTCAATTATTCAGACGTCAAAGATTACTCAACCACGGAAAGCATCGACTTGCTCAACGGCTGGTTGTTGACGAAGGGTTTTACTCTGGTCCGACGAGACCGGATGCTGATGTGTCTGGATCTGAAGGGCGGTCTTCCTGAAGGTTCAATTCCTCGAGTCACTCTGGATGAACTGGCCACTCGTGGTCGTTATGAATTCGTTAGTGTCCTGATTCCTTTGGCCGGACGACCTGCGGCGGCTGCACTTTTGGAAGTGAAGCCATTGCTGGGGACCTACGGCAAGGCTGAAGCGTTGGCTCAAACTGAGCAGCTGCTGGTGTTTGACACGGCGGCAAACCTGCGAGCCATCGAACAGGTCATCAGCAAGGTTCCAATGCGGTCGAAGGAAGAAGCAACACCAGTGCTGACCGTGTATCCGATCGAGCATGCAAATCCGACACAGGCTGGCGAAGTGCTGAAGACAATCGTTACCGGCACAATCGTGGTGGATATCAAGGCTCGGCAGATTTCTGTCAACGCCATCCCGGCGGAGCAAGAGAAAGCCAGAATCATCGTGGGACAATTGGAATCGAATCAGGGCCCCAATTTTCAGCCACGCCTGCAGCTTTACTCAGTGCAGGTTTCTGATGCCGATCAGATGCTCGCGACCCTGAAGTTGATTGCTCCCGAGGGCCAGTATCGAATCGATCCGCTCTCAAGCAAGCTGATCGCGTGGGCGTCAGATGCCGATCAGACAAAAATCAGCGAATCACTTGAGATGATCCAGTCCCAGCAGCCTGCGGGAGGCAGTCGACAACTTCAGGTCTATCCTTTAAAGAACGCAGATCCGACGGCGGTCTCAGCAATCCTTCTCAGCGTCGTTCCCACGGCCCGAGTCACAGTAAACGCGTCGACTCGCAGTTTGATTGCATTTGGAACGCTGACTGATCACGAAGCCATCCGCGCGCTTGTGGAACAGCTCGAACAACAAACAGCGAATGGCGGGATGGAGAAGTCTCTGAAAACGTATCCGGCCAGTTCATTGGTCGGTACGACTCTCACCACGCTGATGGCGACGGCCGTGCCTAGGGCTCAGGTGCTGTCTGACACGGCAAATCAACGATTGCTGGTGATGGCAACGGCCGACGAACACACTCAGATTGAGATGCTGTTGAAGTCATTATCGACCGCGGAGTCAAATGGGAAACAACTGAAGATCCACGAAGCTGACCGAATCGATTCCGTCAGCGTTACGGCGCTATTGACTACGCTGACGCCGCAGGCCACCGTGACGTTTGACCTTGCCAACAAGCGACTGCTGGTTGTCGCAACAGAAGCCGATCAGACAAAAGTTGCTGAAGTTCTCGAGCAGGTTCGAACTGCGGATGCGGATTCTGTCCGGTCGCTGAAGTCTTATCCACTGAAGCCAAAGGTCACGTCGACAACGATCATCACTCTGCTGACATCGCTCGTTCCCAAAGCCACTACGACGCCCGACGAAGTCAATCGTCGTCTGTTGATCACTGCGACGGAAAAGGAGCATTCTCTGATCGCACAGATCATCGAACAGGTCTCCAAAGAGGCCATCGGAGCCCAGCCGGAATTGAAGTTCTATCCTCTCAGGAAAGTCGTCGGGCCAATATCCCTGGCTGTCCTTCAGTCGGTTGCTCCGCTGGCAAAAATTACGTTTCTGCCGGACGGCAATCGTTTTAGTGTGATCGCAACAGCCGATGACCATGCTGTGTTTGCTTCGACTTTGGAGCAGATGGAAACAAATGCGGCGGATATTCAACGAGACCTGAAGTTTTACGATGTGGCGACTCTCGGCGCAGTGGATGTCAGAGCCCTGCTGGCGACAACGTTTGCTGACGTGACGTTTGTGGCGACGGCCGAAGGAAACAAGCTGATGGCGTGGGTTTCGCCGACTCAGGACGAACGCATTCGAGCCACGCTCGAACAACTCGCGACGGAAAAGCCGTTCGAATCAACTCGTACAATGGAACTCTACTCTATCCGAGATTTGGGGCCGACAGTTTCGACGGTTCTGGCTCAGTCAGTTCCCAAAGCGACCATTACAGCGGGTTCACGAGCCGATCAACTGGCGATCGTGGCCACTGCTGCGGATCACGTCAAACTGAAAGCTGTTTTGCAACAACTCGACGCTGCAAAACATCTTCCTGCTGAAAGAACTCTTACGGTTCATTCGATTAAAGGGTTGACCCCGACTTCGGTGCTGCAGGTTCTTCAGCCGCTTGTGGATGCCGACGTGCAGTTGACGGTCGATGCGGCCGGTCAACAGTTGTTTGTTCGAGCTCTTCCGGAAAAGCAGGACCAAATCAAGGCCGTGGTAGAACAAGTGAGTGCCTCTGTGGCTGGCAAGGGTTCGCGTTCGACAAAGACCTACGTGATCGGTGCTCCCAATGCCGACGAAGCTCAGGAGGTTCTCGTCGCGTTGTTTCCGGACGCAAAAATCGTCACCGATGCCGATCGCAAGATGATCGTCGCGACGGCGACGGACGAGCAACATGTCACGATTGAGCAAATCGCGGCTCAAATGAAGGGTGCGGCGCTGGATGGCGATATTCCGATCCCCGCAGTCTATTCTCTGAAAAACGTCAGCGCGACAGAACTGCAAACGCTGCTCACGTCAATGTATTCGCAACTTGACCGAGTTCGCTTGTCTGTCAATGAAAAGACAGGCCGACTGGTGGTGCTGGCTCGCAAGGATCAGCACGATGCGATTCGTCCGCTCATTGAACAGTTGGAGAATTCCGCTGACCAAACCGTCAAGCAGGAACTGGCGGTCTTTCGCTTGAATCAGCTTGATGGACTTTCCGTTCAGACCGCGCTGCAGCCACTGCTTCCAAAGAACGCTCAGGTCACCGCCGATCGAGTGGGTAGACAACTTTTCGTGAGCGCGCTGGCAGATGACATGCCTGCGATTCGCGAGATGGTTCAGCAGATGATTTCTTCGCAGGGAGCGGCAGATGGTCTGGAAACGCGCAGCTACCGTCTGCGTCCGTTTGAAGCCGATGAAGCCGAGGAAGTGCTGACGAAACTGTTTCCCGATGCTACGATGGTGACAGATGTGTCTCAGGAAATGCTCGTCGCTACAGCGACACCGAAGCAGCATGAGACGATCAAGCAAGTTGTCGACCAGATGACCAGCGTTGTTCCGCTCGAAAATGCTCCAGTCGCACTAGCCTATCCGCTGAAAATCGCCGACGGAGAGAACGCGGTCGAGGTGTTCGATGCAATGTTCAAGCGGTCGGACAACGTGCGAGTGTCCTTCGATTCGAAAACCCGAACTCTGATCGCCGTTGCAAGGCCTGATCAGCATGACGTGATAAAGACGGTGGTCGAGCAACTGGAGCCCGGCAAGGGGCAGATCGAAAATCAGACACTTGAAGTTTACGCTCTGAACGGAATGGATGGACTCACCGCAGTGGAAGTCGCGGAAGGCGTTCTCCGTTCCGTTGATCCGTCGGCAACTGTCTCGTGGGAAAAAACATCAAAGCAGCTCATCGTATCGACAACAGCCGCCGGCCACGCACAGGTCAGCGCGACGATGGAGCGGTTTCAGGAAAGCGATCCCCGTGAGATGGACGTCCTTCAACTACGAGTGCTCAGCGCATCGTCGGCTCAGAATGCCATCGAAGGCCTGTACGGAAATTCGTTCACGAAGGACAATAACTACCCGGTCATTCAGGCGGATGAAGACTTGCAGCAGTTGCTCGTTCGAGGCACCAGGAAGCAGCTTCTGGATATTCGCAATTTGCTGATCAAAATGGGGGAAACCGGATTGTCCGCGACGGGGGAAGTGGCTGCTTCGACGCAAAACAGAAATCTGCGAGTCATCCCGATTCAGGGCGATGTGGAACCAACGTTGCAGAAGATTCAGGACTTGTGGCCGCGAGTTCGCAAGAACCCGATCCGAGTGCTGAGACCCGGCGGCGAGGTTCCTGCGACGGATCCGAAAACGAAACCAAACGGTCAGTTTTCAGTTCCCGATGAAGGCAAGTTGCCAAACGCTGCGGTCGAATCCACGCCTTCACAGGAAGCGAACATTGCTCCAGCGGTCGACGGGACTCTGCAGCATGATCTTTCGCCAATCGTGATTATCCCCGGCGCAGATCGCATCACGATTGCCTCGGATGATATCGAAGCACTTGATCAGTTGGAGTCCATACTTCGAGCGACATCATCGTTACGGGCTGGTGGTTCGATCGCAAATCGCAATCGAGACT
>JANMEV010000043.1:0-12263 GCA_031377305.1 Planctomycetota bacterium
AGCGCTCACTGGATGCACGCGCGATGAACTGATCGGTGCGCCGTTCAAGGATTACTTCACAGACCCTGAGCGAGCCGAGGCCGGCATCAAGTTGGTGCTGGGCGAACGCAAACTCACCGACTATGAACTCACCGCACGTGCCAGAGACGGTAAGGAAACCGTGGTCTCATACAACGCGACGACCTTTCACGACCGCGACCGGAAGTTGCAGGGAGTGTTCGCCGCTGCTCGCGATGTGACCGAACGCAAACGCTACGAGCAATCGTTGCAGCAAGCCAACCGCGCCAAGAGCGTCTTCCTGGCCAACATGTCGCACGAAATCCGCACGCCGATGAACGCCATTCTCGGCTTCTCCCAACTGATGCTCCGCGACCGCGATCTGACTCTTCAGCAATGCCAGTATCTGGGAACCATCAACCGCAGCGGCGAGCATCTGCTGGCTCTGATCAACGACATCCTGGAGATGTCCAAGATCGAAGCGGGCCGTACGACGCTGAATCCTTCCACATTCGATCTGCCCGTGCTGCTCAAAGACCTGGAAATGATGTTCCGCGTCCGCACCGATGAGAAAAAGTTATCATTTTCGGTGGAGATGATCGGCGCCGTGCCGCAGTACATCGTGACCGACATCAACAAGCTGCGTCAGGTCTTCATCAACGTGCTGGGCAACGCCGTCAAGTTCACCGAACAGGGGGGCATCTGCGTGCGCGTGCTGGCGGATCGAACGTGTGGGACTGTGCCTTGTCTCCGGGTCGAGATCGAGGACACCGGCCCGGGCATTTCGCCCGACGAACAAGACAAACTGTTCCGGCATTTCGAGCAAACCAAGACCGGGCAACAGGCGGGGACCGGCACGGGGCTGGGCTTGGCAATCAGCCAGGAGTTTGTGCGCCTGATGGGCGGAGCCATCACGGTCAACAGCCAGGTTGGCAAAGGGAGCGTGTTCGTCATTTGCCTGCCTTTGAAGGAGGGTGAGGCCGAGGCGGTTCAAGCGAAAGACAAGCCCCGGCATGTTCTGAGTCTCCGGCCCGGACAGGCGACGTGCCGGGTATTAATTGCCGACGACATTGAGGACAACCGCCAACTCCTGGCGCAGCTTCTGGCCCCCGTCGGTTTCGAGATCCGACTGGCGACTAACGGTGCGGAAGCCGTCTACGAGTTTGAGGAATGGCACCCGCATCTGATCCTGATGGATTTCCGCATGCCTGTGATGGACGGCCACGAGGCGATCCGCCGGATTCGCGCCATGTCCGGCGGGAAGCAACCCAAAATCATCGCTGTGACGGCCAGTGCGATGGATGACAACCGTCAGGACCTGATGGAGATCGGTGCCGATGATTTCATCGGCAAGCCGTTCAGAGAAGCAGAGCTGTTCCAGAAGATTCACTCTCATGTGGGCGTGGAATACGTTTACGCCGAGGAAACTCCAGTCGAATCCCGGAGCGAATCGGTCGAGCTCACGCCAGAGTTGCTGGCGAACTGGCCGCAAGACCTCATCGACCCGATGCGCGAAGCCGTCATTACCGCAGATCTGGATCAGTTGCTGGCAAGAATCCAGGAACTTGAAGCTCGCGAACCTCGCATTGCGCAGGGGCTACGCCGCCTCGCCGAAGGCTTTCACTACCAAAAACTGCTGGATCTATTCAGCCGGGGAGCCATCCCTTGAATCCTGCGAGACGGCCTGCCATGCTCAGTGTCAGGCCGCTGGGATTTCAGCAGACGCAGCGTGAAACTGGAGGGAAGATGACCATCAACGATCTGGACAAACTGGCCGTGCTCGTCAGGCAGGAGCGTCAGGCTTTACTCGCGCGGTGGCGGCAGCAGGTACGCGGGCTTCCGTCAGCGCGGCACCTGGATATCCCGACGCTCAACGATCACATCCCGGATTTGCTTGAGGAGTTGGCTACGGCACTCCAATCACACTCTGACCAGACGATTGCCAATGCCCTCTGCGAAGGCAGCCCTCCCGCTCACGGGCGACAGCGTGTCAAGGACGGATTTGATATCGAAGAGGTCGTGGCCGAGTACAACATCCTGCGTGACTGTCTCCATGATCTGGCCGACGACAACGGTTTGAGCCTGCAAGGGCCGCCGTTCCGCATTGTCAACCGCGTCCTGGACGGGGCGATCGGATCGGCCGTGCAGACCTATGCGACTCAACGAGCGCTCGATGTGCAGCACCGCCGCGAAGAGTATCTCGCGTTCGTGGCTCACGATCTCCGGACTCCTCTGAACGCCATTTCCCTGGCGGCCCGCGTCCTGGAACTGACACTGCCGGCGCGAGACACCAGCTCCGGCACAATCAAGATGTTGAAAGCCCTGCATCGCAACGTCCAGCAACTTTCAGGGTTGGTTAACAAGGTGCTCGAAGAAAACGCGAATCTCCAAACTGAAGTCGGAGTTAAACTGCAACTGCGGGAATTTGACTTGTGGCCGATCATCGAGTCGCTCATTCACGATATCCACCCCGTGGCAGAGACTGCGAGCACTCAGTTGATCAACAGAGTGCCCGAGGATCTGGTCGTCTTTGCCGACGCCGATTTGCTGAGGCGGGTCTTTCAGAACTTGATCGCGAATGCCATCAAGTACACGCCACACGGAGAGGTTGTCATCGGGGCCGGGGAACCTGGCGAAGAAGGCACAGTAGAGTGCTGGGTCAACGACAACGGTACGGGGATTCCGGAAGAGTTTCTGGAAAAAGTCTTCGACAAGGGAGAAACCAATCGGGAAAACGCCGGTGGAATGGGCCTTGGTCTCGCAATTGTCAAGACGTTTATTGAGGCTCACAGTGGAATGGTGACCGTGGAAAGCAAGACAGGAATCGGTTCGACGTTTCGGTTTTCACTACCCGTCAAGGCGAACGCACGGAGGGCCTCTCATGAATCCCGTGAAGCCTGAAAATCCAGCTGAGCATTCCGCGAATATTTTGGTCGTAGACGACACGCCGGCCAATCTCCAGGTGCTGGCCGGGATGCTCAAGGATCGTGGCTATAAAGTCCGCCCTGTTCCAGATGGAAAATTGGCACTACTGGCGGCACGACGCGATCCCCCGGATTTGATCCTGCTGGACATTAATATGCCGGAGATGAACGGCTACGAGGTGTGCGAGCAGCTCAAAGCCGACGACAAGCTCAAAGGGATTCCCGTCATCTTTATCAGCGCTCTCACCGAGCAACTGGACAAGGTAAAGGCGTTTGAAATTGGCGGAGTGGATTACATCACCAAGCCATTTCAAATGGAAGAATTACACGCTCGCGTCGAAACGCACCTAAAGCTCCGACGCCTGCAGATCGAGTTGGAGGAAATCAACGCGCGACTGGCCAATGCGAACGACCGGATGTCTCACGACCTGAAGGCGGCGGCAAAGATTCAGGAGACATTTCTACCCCGCGAGGTGCCCCGGATTCCAGGGATTGACTTCGCCTGGATCTTCCAGCCCTGCGACGAACTGGCTGGCGATGGACTGAATATTATCCCACTTGGCAACGGCAAGGTCGGGCTCTACGTTCTGGACGTCAGTGGCCATGGCGTTGCGGCGGCCCTGCTGTCGGTGACGCTGAGCCGTCTGCTCTCCCCGCCGTCGGAGCCATCCTCGATTCTGATACAGAATCGAGGCGTTGCGGATGTGTTTGACATCACCCCGCCCGCCGAGGTGGCCGCCCGCCTGAACCGACTCTTCCCATTCGACTCTGCGACCGGGCAGTTCGCGACACTGGTCTACGGAATCCTGAACACTGCGACCGGGGAGTTTCGCTATGTCTCAGCCGGGCATCCGGGCCCGGTCCATCTGCCGTCGAGTGCTGATGGGGTAATTCTGGAGAGCCAGGGGTTTCCGATCGGACTAGCCGACGATGCCTTCGAGGAAAGGTCGATTCGCCTGGGCGCGGGAGATCGCCTATACCTCTATTCTGATGGTGTCCCTGAGGCGATGGACTCCGCGGGGAAACTCTTTGGAACCGACCGGCTTCTGGAAGCGATCACCAGCGTGCGGTCCCGGCTGCTACAGGACAGTGTTGTTGCTCTTCTTGAGAACATCACGCTTTGGCACGAATCCAAGAGACCTCAAGACGATATCTCAATCCTGACCGTCGAGGTCGCCGGCGCGCCGAGTTGATAGCGGCCCACAACTCACTTTCCCGGCACGTCATTTGCCTGCAATTTTTCACATGGTTTCAGGATTGATATTCCTCGTCGAGCCATCAGTAGTAGGGCACATGGCACTTGAAATATTTTGGTCAACGCGTTTCAAGATGGATGGCTGACATATAAACGGTTGTTGATCGATCATCATGGCAGGAAAGCGACCAAATCAGCTCCATTCGCCATGGATTTTTTTAGTCATGCCTTGAGCCCTGAGAATTCCGCAGTCAGAAAGCGAACTCGTTCACAGGCAATTCGTGATGGTGCTGATGACGAGAGAATCGGCAGGATTCCATCGACAACGGCATGTTGTTTGCGTTGCGATATTGGCAGGCGGCTGCGACGTTTGTCGTATTCGAAGCAAAGCCGTGGCTTTGCAAGAGACTGATCCAAATATGGGCGAATGGTCGACATCATCCGCTGGCATCTGAAGCGCGCTGTCGGTTAGTAATTCGATATTGGGATAATGGGGCACACCGTGAGTTAACGAGTAAGCCGACGTGATGGAATCCATGGGGATTTCTCACGTCGGCTGTTTTGGTTTCGGGTCGGAGACCGGATTCGGAAAGAATCGGCAACCCGGAAGGCGTCTTGAAGGGCTGTGGTGCGGGCCATCGCGATGTGATGTCGGGAGTGGCAGGGATTTTCACAGGGGAAATTCTCTTCGTATTCCTGTTCCCGGTACTCCAGCCAGTGGCTGGTCGGCTCGCAGGGTCCAACCCGACTGAGGAACAACCACGATGTCACTGATTCTTGAAACCGTACAAACTGAAGGCATCGCCGAACTCTCGTACTTGATTGGCGATGACAAGACCGGTACCGCTGCGGTAATCGATCCGCGACCTGATGTTGAGATCTATCTGGAGCTTGCAAAAAAGCGGAAAGTCTCCATCACCCATATCCTGGAAACTCATATCCATGCAGATTTGGTGAGCGGTTCGCGAGAGCTCGCTGAGCGCGTGAAGACTGCGAATATCTATGTGAGCGTTGAAGGCGGCGCGAAGTACAGCTTTGATCATGAAGCGGTCAAAGATCAGGCGAGTTTTGAATTTGGCGACCTCGTGCTGACCGCCCGATATACGCCCGGACATACTCCCGAACACATGTCTTACGTTGCAGCAGAAAAGAAGCGTGCGCCGAAACCCTGGGGAGTTTTCACCGGCGATTCTTTGTTTGTGAATTCCGCCGGCCGCCCCGATCTGATGGGCGATGATCAAGCTGAGAAGCTGGCCGAAAAACTTTATGACACGCTCTACAAGTTCTACCTCACGCTCGGTGATGATGTCATCATTTACCCAACTCACGGACACGGCTCGCCTTGCGGGGCGGACATCGGCGATCGCCTGGTAAGCACCATTGGCTACGAGCGACAGTTCAATCCATTCCTGCAGTTTCCGGATAAAGCGTCATTCAAAGAATACGCCCTCTCGTCTGCTCCCCCTGAACCGACTTACTACAAGCGCATGAAGATACTGAATGCGAAGGGACCAGAGGTTCTTGGGAATTTGCCACTTGTTCCCGGCCTCCCGCCAACAGCATTTCAGGAGGCCATCGCCAAAGGAAAATCTATTGTTATTGATACGCGCTCGATGCTTGCGTTTGGTGGCGGCCATATCGAGGGATCACTCAACATCGCCGGTCTGCCTGAGCTTTCGATCTGGGCTGGCTGGTTGCTCGACCCGGAAAAGCCGATTCTCCTTGTGCTGGAGCATGATGACGCCGTAGCGAAAGTGGTCCCTCTTTTTCTGCGGACCGGATATTCGAAGTTCGCCGGCTATCTCGTCGGTGGTATGAAAGCCTGGGACAACGCCGGGTATCCGCTGAGTGAACTGGATCAAATGACGGTGCATGAGGTCAGGGAGCAGTCCGATGAGCTGCAGATCCTTGATGTGCGGTCACCCGATGAATGGGAGAAAGGTCACATTCCCGGTGCGAAACACATCTTTCTTCCGGAGGTGCCGCAGAAGTCGGGCGAACTCACTAAGAAGAAGCCGGTAGCAGTCTATTGCGACAGCGGCTATCGCGCGAGCATCGCCGCCAGCATCCTGCAAAATGAAGACTTCAACGTACATAACGTGCCCGGCAGCTGGCAGGCATGGCTGAATGCAAAGTATCCGGTTGAGAAATAACGAAAGCGAGGAACCTGTGAAAACATTTCTTCTGATGAGCATCAGCCTCTCTGCGGTCTCACCGCTGGTCTTTTCGGTAGTCGCGCCCGGATCACATCCGCTGGATTATTCCGGCCCCGCGTGGTCGCCTTATCTCGTCGGCGGTCTGATCGGTGTGTTGTCCATGTTCACGTTTTACTTTTCTGACAAACCTCTCGGCGCTTCGACTGGCTATGCGCGGATGGCGGGAATGCTGGGGAAAGTGGTCGCTCCCAAACATACGGACTCGTTGAAGTACTATCAGGAAAACAAGCCAGCGGTGGATTGGGAACTGATGCTGGTTCTCGGCGCAGTCATGGGCGCGTTTCTGGCCGCGTGGCAGGGAAACGAGCTGACCGGTGAATGGTTACCGGCGATGTGGGCCGCGCGTTTCGGAGAAAGCAGCCTTCCGCTCCGGCTTGGTGCGGCGCTGGTTGGTGGCGTGTTCATGGCCTTCGGAGCACGACTCGCGGGCGGCTGTACCAGCGGTCACGGTATCAGTGGCACGATGCAGCTTTCGGTAGGCTCGTGGATTTCTGTGATTTGTTTTTTCGTTGGTGGCATTGCGACCGCGTTGCTGATGTTTCGGCTTTAGGTGCGCCGCTCGCATTAATCCTGACAATCCTCTGGAAGCAAAATCATGGTCATCACAATTCAAGCACCTGCAGAAACTGCTTCGCTGCCAATTGATAAGGGTGGTCCCGAAAAGGACTCGCCAGCGAAGAAAGAGTTTTCTGCAAAACAACTTCTGCTGGGCGCGCTGTTCGGCGTGGTCTTTGGATTCCTGTTGCAGAAGGGCGGAGTCGCGAAATATCACGTACTGCTCGGAGTACTGCTGCTGGAAGACTTTACAGTCGTCAAAGTGATGCTGACGGCAATTGTCGTGGGAAGCATCGGGGTTTTCGGTCTGCATTCGCTGGGACTGGTGAAGCTGCACATCAAACCAACCCGCTACGCTGCGAACATCATCGGCGGGCTCCTGTTCGGTGTTGGTTTCGCACTGCTCGGCTACTGTCCCGGGACAGGCGCCGCCGCGCTCGGTCAGGGGAACTGGGATGCAATCGCGGGAGTCCTGGGTCTGATGGCAGGCTCGTACCTCTTCGCTGAATGCTCTGCGTGGCTCGGCAAAACAGTGATGAAGTGGGGCGACCGAGGGAAACTCATGCTCCCGGAATTCTTTGGTATGCGGCTGTCGATGTTCCTGCTGATTTTCGTTCCCGTCCTGACCATCGCAATTGTGGCTCTAGATCGATTCACAGCACGATAGCGTGCATCTGATCTAGACCGTGAGACGACCGTCGTTCAAATTCTGAACGAGCGAGTCGACCAACGAAGGCCGAACGAAATGCAGCCAGCACAACTTCATGACCCGCGGGTTGCCATGGCGGCTGAGCGGACGCTTTTGGCCTGGGTCCGGACCAGCCTGGCCATGATGGGATTTGGCTTCATTGTTGCTAAGTTCGGTCTGTTCCTGCGTGAGATCGCTGCTGTCAAGGGTATGCCATTGAAACCCGGAGTTGACCTGTCGCTTTGGATCGGCGGAGCACTGGTCGTCCTGGGAGTCGTGGTCAACGTGGCGACAGCGATCCAGCACTTTCGGACTATTCGACGACTGCTCCGTGGGGAGCCGTATGAAGTGTCTGTTTGGTCAGCCGGCGTCGTCGTAGCGATTACAATCGCAATTCTCGGGTTGGTCCTGACGGCGTATCTGTGTTTTTGGAGCCGCTGATCAAGTTAGGATTGAATAACCATGGTCATCCGGGAACAAGAGCCGCTCAACATAGAGTACCCGTTTCGAACACTTGACGGTCCGATCACGCCGAACAATCAGTTCTTCGTGCGCACGCACTTTCCCATTCCCGTGATTGACGCAAGCGATTGGCGTTTGACAATAGATGGAGAAGTCGAGCGGGAGCTTTCGCTATCGTATAGCGACCTGCTTGAGTTGCCCGCCACGACGGCCATGGTCCTGCTGGAGTGCGCTGGCAACGGTCGAGCTCAACTGGGGTCGAAGGCTAAGGGGCTGCGCTGGGAGTCGGGTGCGGTTGGCACCGCCGCGTGGACCGGTGTGCCTCTGTCGGCGGTTTTGGAAATGGCTGGGGTCAAGGAAAGCGCGATCGAGGTCATCCTGCAAGGGGCGGACTCGGGAGTGATCGCTGACGAGCCGACATCGCCGGGAGCGATTGCTTTCGAACGAAGCCTGCCACTGACCAAGGCCATGCGGCCCGAAGTGTTTCTTGCATACAAGATGAACGGGGCAGACATCACGCGCGAACATGGATTTCCGGTTCGCGCCGTGGTGGGCGGGTGGTACGGCATGGCATCGGTCAAGTGGCTTACCAGAATCACATTGACCGCAACGCCCTTCAATGGGTTCTGGCAGTCGCTGGAGTATTCATATTGGCGGCGGGATCGTGGTCGGCCTACGCTCGCGCCTGTGGCAGAGATTCAGGTCAAGGCTCAAATTGCCCGGCCCGTGCTCTCGGAGCGAATTCCTCGAGTCAAACCGTACCGTGTGTTCGGAGCGGCATGGGGCGGCGAGTCGGATGTGGCGAAAGTCGAAGTGAGTGTCGACGACGGGAAGACCTGGGCCGAGGCAAAGTTACTGGGCGAAGCGATCCCATTTGCATGGCGCCTCTGGGAGTACACGTGGAATGTGCCAGACACAGTGGGTCGGTATCAGTTAAGTGCACGAGCGACTGACGTCAATGGACGGACACAACCCGCGAACCACGATGAGGACCGGAGGACGTTCATGATCAACTTCGTGGCCAATGTTGAGGTGGATGTACGGTGAAGGCAGACAGGAGCGGCTCGACGTTCCGGTTCTCACTCCCCAGCAAAGCCAGTTTCAGCGGGGGAATTGGGTAACTCTCACAGCACTTATTACCGATGCCCCAGCCACCTGCCACCCATAAAACCCACAGATTATCTGGGTTCCGTTGGTAGTTCAGAATGGCAAGGCCACTGACCACAATGATGTAACACGCAAGGTGAATCCAGAACCCCGCGCTGGTGCGTTCTACCGCTTGCTGATGCGTAACCATGTCATACTCCTGAGTAAAGGGAACCCAATCAATCGACCACGCTGACCTGCAGCCATCGACTCCTGTGTGCTGCTCCGGCGTCGATTATGGCTTTCGACTGGTGTGTTTGTGCTGCTTACGAACTTCCTCGCGGTCCTTCGTCTTCGGTCGACCATCGGCCTCACCACCAGTGGTCTTTTTGCGAGCGGCCTGTTCGGCGGAACGGTTTGTGTGTTTGCTCATCGTCACTTCTCCTGAGATTTCCAAGACCTGCTGGATAGAAAGTATCCAGCCCGCCTCGTGACAAGTGCGATTACTGTGCCGAAAAAGGATCTATCGTGGTGCCTGTGTTCGTAACAGTACTAGATGAACCGAGTTTCTCGTCGACAGGCTGATTGACGGCTCATGTGAACGCCGATTGATCAGCCACCGTGCTTGTCATCTCGATTGCGGTGCCGATAGAACGGTCGGTCTTCCTGCCAGCGTTTTCCCCATGGACAGTGCGGCGTCGATCCCTGAGAAAGATGAACCGGAGAACGGCGCCTTTTTGTTGAGAGATAATTTGCGTCATCAGCGAGGCATGGAAAACGACATCTCTGCGGGCGATCAATGAGCGGAAAACGGAAATTGTTCTGGTCAATACATGGATTTAAGTTCCGTCATGCGTTGACTTATGCCGCCCGGCGGGAGAAAGGTCTATTGATTTGACAGCGATCGAAGCAACTTCATCAAGACTTGCGGGTCCACGGGCTTGACAAAATGGTGATCAAACCCGGCTTCATGAGTCCGTTGTCGATCCTCATCCTGACCCCACCCCGTTTGGGCGATGATGACCATTTCCTTGCCCTGTTCCAGTCCCCGGATGCGACGGCAGGCATCATAACCGTTCAACTTCGGCAGACCGATATCGAGCAGGATCACGTCGGGCCGAAACCGCTCCGCGGCGACGATAGCCTGTTCGCCATCGTAGGCGGTGCAGATCTCGTTGCCCAGTATCTTCAACATCATCGCAAGGCTGTCGGCACTGTCTCGATTATCATCCACAATCAGAATCCGGAGTGTTGATTTCACATCGTCCTCCTTTTTCCCGTCGGCCTGCGCCGGCACGGACGCTTCGATGATTGGCAACCGCACAACGAACTTGCTGCCCTTGCCGGAACCGCCGCTCTCGGCGGTGATGCTGCCGCCGAGCATCTCCACGAGCCGCTTAACAATGTTCAGGCCGATTCCCAGTCCGCCCTGCGACTTCTCCAACGAGCCGTCGATCTGAGCGAACATGTCGAACACACGGGTCAACATATCGGCGGGGATGCCCACGCCGTTGTCCGCGATGCTCACGACCGCGTCGCTCCCCTGCCGCTCGACGGCCAGCCGGATGCGTCCGCCCCGGTCCGTGTACTTGGCGGAGTTGTTCAACAGATTCGCGAACACCTGCGACAGCCGGGTGAGGTCGCCATCGACATAGATCGGTTGGGGCGGCATATCCACAACGAGTTCGTGGCCCTGAACATCCATCAGCGGACGGCTGGTATCCACGGCGTTCCGTACGGCATCCGCCAGCGGCATACGCGTCTTCTGCAACTGGATTTTGCCGTGGTTAATGCGGCTCACGTCCATAAGATCGTCGATCAGCCGAGTCAACTGCTCGATCTGTCGCTCCATCATCGACCGTGACTTCTCCACGGTCCCGGCATCGGCGTGGGGGAGCTTCATGAGTTGCAAGCCGTTTCGGATCGGGGCCAGCGGGTTCCGGAGTTCATGAGCGAGCGTCGCCAGGAACTCATTTCTGTTCATGCCGTTCTCAGTCATCGTTTGAGTTTCACACAACCAGCGACTCTGGTGGACAAATTGTTCTCGAGCAATGGCATCAACTTGCCTTCACCGGCACAGTTGCCAAAATCTGCTGCACCTCTCCGAAGTCGGCCGGTTTGACCAAATGATGATTAAACCCGGCGTCCTGGGAACGCAATTTATCCGTTGCCTGCCCGTAGCCAGTCATGGCGACCATCACGACATCAACAAATGATGCGTCCTGCCTCAGTCGCTTTGCAACTTCATAACCGTCGAGTCTCGGCAATCCGATGTCCAAAAGTACCACATGGGGTCGAAACTTGAGAGCAACTTTCACGGCACTGACCCCCTCATATGCCATTTGTGCATCATGACCTGCAGCCTCCAGCAGCAGTCCGAGGGAGTCTGCCGCATCTACATTGTCATCGACCACAAGAACACGCAGGGATGGACTAATCGGCTCGGCGGTGACTTCAAGTTGTGACGGTGGTTGCGTTCCGGGATTCAACATCACCGGCAGATACACGACAAATTCGGCACCCTCCCCCAACACGCTGGAAACCTCGACTCGACCATCGTGCATTTCAACCAGTCGTTGCACCAGGCTGAGGCCGATGCCCAATCCGCCCTGCGAGCGATCGAGGGATCGTGCTGCCTGCGTGAATAGTTCAAAGATGTGGGGCAGCAGTTCGGCGGCGATGCCGACGCCCGTGTCCCGCACACGGATCACGACAGAGGGAGTGGCGAGATCAGAAGTGGCGAGTGGCGAGTGGCGAGTGGTGAGTGGTCAGTGCAGGCCCGTCTGCTCTTTCTTTCTCGCCCCTCGCCCCTCGCCACTCATCACTCGCCACTGCTTCGACCGTCACCCAGATGTGCCCTCCTTCGGGCGTGAACTTGACAGCATTGGTCAGCAGGTTGACAACCATCTGTTCCAGTCTTGATGCGTCGGCGTTAATCCAAAGTGGTTGCGGCGATAACGACACCGTGAGTTCGTGTCGATGTTGATCCATCAACGCACGAGTGGTCTCCACGGCACGTTCCACGACGCTGTTCAATTCCGTTCGCTCTTTTTGAAGGTGAATTCTGCCGGATGTGATGCGGGAGACTTCCATTAAATCATCAACGAGCCGGATCAGTTGGCCCACCTGACGTTGAATGA
>JANMEV010000072.1:0-4206 GCA_031377305.1 Planctomycetota bacterium
GTTCTCAAAGGCCTGCTGAAACGCATCAGCCGCAAAGCCCCCTGCACCACCATCAACGACTCCTTCGACGAAACCGGCGGCGTTTAAAAAGCACCCATCTCGCTCCTCCGAGACGAGCCCCTTGGCGAGCGGCAGGGCGTCAGCCCTCCGATTTGATCGAGCAGCGAAAGATCGGAGGGCTTACGCCCAACCGCTCGCCGTTTCGTTCCAACGCTCACGACTTCTTCCCCTTCTTCTTCTCAGCCTTCCCCTTCGGCTTCCCACCCCCACCAGTCACCCGCTTCGACTTCGTCCGTTGCTTTGTTGATCTATCGAGGGCTTCCTGAATGTCGTCGGCATCGTTAGGCATGTCAATCTTGGCGAACAGGTCTCGAGCCTTCGTCCACAACTCTCTCGCCCGATCCATTTCACCGCGGACTTCCGCAAGAAAGCCTAGATTTCCGTATTGGGCGGCGATTCCTCTTTTTTTGCCAAGCTTTTCGCTGATGGCAAGTGCTTTGATATGCATGTCTTCTGCGGAATCTGTTTTGCCCTGTTCCCTGTAGACCAGCCCAAGGTGGCCGCACTGAATTCCGATGCATTCTTCGAGTCGGAGGCTCTCGTAAATCGCCATCGCTTTTTTGAACATAGTTTCGGCGGACTCGAGCTCACCAAGGTCCCAATGGATTAGCCCGAGGTTGCCATATTGACGGGCGATGCCATCTTGCCTGCCAAGGCTTTCTTCGATGAAGAGAGCCGACGAGTGCATCATGTGGGCCTCTTCGAGCCTTTCTTGTCTGTAGTAGACTAGACCCAGTGCCGCGTAATCATTCGCTAATCCCTCCGGTCGTGGCAGTTGTTCGTTGATAGCAAGTGCTTTTAAGTGTAGTTCTTCTGCTCGGCCCAATTCGCCCTGCGTGCGATAGATCAGCCCAAGATTGCCGAGCGCGCTTGCGGTGTCTGCTGTTTTGGCATCGGGACCACTGACGGCTAACCAACGCTCAAGTAGTTCCTTGGCCGTCGCTAAGTCGCCAGTGCGGAAGTAGAACAAAGACGCTAGAAATAGCACCCGCAAGTTAACCGTACCGTCAGTCGCTTGGGCGAAGCTTTTCCGAGCTTCGTCCAAATGTCCATTCAAGGCCGCTTTTGACGCTCGCTCAGCGAGTTCCAAAGCAAATGTTTCGGGCTGTTCGATCACCGCCCCGGCCAACATTTGACCTTCTTTAAAATTCTCCCCGATGGCGAACGCTCGCAGCCGGACTTTGACCAGCGTTTTGAATTCGGTCTTATTCGCAAACCCCGCATGCAGAACCTCGCGTGACTGTGCAAGCTCTTCTCGGAAACCGAGCACCCTCCGGAGCTGCGGCCCAGCTTCGGCCACCTGCCCCGGATCAATATGCTTGAAGAAGGCGAAGATCGTTGGCGCCTGCCGCTTCTTTCCTTTTGGCTTCTTCTTCCAGCGGTCAAAGGCCCGATGGAACGCTTTTTCCGTGTACGACGAATGCGGCTTCGTGTCTGGGGCACTCTGACCCCAGCGGCGGTGCATGGCCAGAATAAAGACGTCGCAGCGATCGATCTCCTTGTTGATCACTTCCTGAGACCGTCGCCCAGTTGAGGCAAACGTGTTTTCCCAGCCAAGTGGCTCAAAGGTGATGTTCAACGCGTCGCCAAAGCCAGCGTTGAGTCCCTCCAGCACGTCCTTAAACGCCCGCCGCTCAACGGCGAGATCGCTGGGCGAAGCTGCGAAGACTCGAATCGTGCGGGGCGTGGTCATCCGAGGAACTCCGGCTGTGAGAGGTCAAACCGCCAAGCGTTATTCAACGCCTTGCTCCCAAACGAAAGCCGCCCCTAGGGCTGGCTCGTTCGTGTTTCGCTTGGAATGCAGAGTCCGGGTGCTGACGCAACCCGGCTCGCCGAGGCTTGCCGCCAATGTAGCCGTCTCGCTCCGCCGAAACGAGCCTTCAGGTGGGCCCGAGGTTGATCGCACCCCTCGTCGTCCTGCCGAAAGACATTCAACGTCGGCATCGCAAATGGCGACATGGGCTGGCTGCAGCTTGGGCCAGAGATAAGGCTCATCTCGACGGAGCGAGATGGCTACTTTGTTTGCGACTGCCCCTGCAGAAGGTGATTTGCTTGTCGAACTGTTAGACTCCGGGTCCGTATTTCTGGAATGTCGAATTCCGTGAGGATCCTGCGATGGAGTTGACGCTCAACATTACCGGCATGACATGCAATCGGTGCGTTGCTGGAATTCAATCGACAGCGGAGGCGGTTTCGGGAGTGGCGAATGCGGTTGTGCAGCTCCAATCGCCTCAACTGGTGGCTAATGTGGAGTCAGAAGCGGCTGCGGCCAGTCTGATGGAGGCGATAGGCTCGAGCGGAAAATATCGGGCGAGCAGGATTCTGCCCGGCGGCACTTCGATTGAAATATCAGCTCCCGTTGCTGCCGCAACCTACTTTCCGCTGATGTTGATTCTCGCTTTCATCGCGGGTGCCTGCGTTTTGCTGCAACTGCGTGCGGGAGTGTGGTCGGGGCATAGCCTGATGAACGACTTTATGGGCCTGTTCTTCGTGGCTTTTTCCTTTTTCAAGCTCCTGAATCTGAGAGAGTTTGCTGCGACCTATCAGAGCTACGACATTCTGGCGGCTCGCTGGAAATCGTGGGGCCTTATCTACCCATTTGTTGAACTGCTTCTGGGAATTACGTTCCTGCTGAGAGTTCAACTGTTTGCCACCAACATCGTGACGCTGATACTGATGCTCGTTGGGACGATTGGAGTCGTGCGAGTATTGAGATCCGGACAGAAAATTCAATGTGCCTGTCTTGGGACGGTCTTCAATCTTCCCATGTCGGTTGTCACGATCATCGAAGATTTGGGAATGGCGGCCATGGCTCTTGTCAGCCTTGTCGTCGATCTGAGCTGACGGCGGAAAACCCAGGAGTTTGATGGCAGATGTCGCGTGAATTTTACACTCTTGATGACCTCGTCCAGAGGTTGGGGCGAGATCGCCGACAGGTCGAAAAGCTGATCAACCGGGGAATTATTCCTGGTCGCCGGGTTGGTGGTGAATGGCGATTCAACGAAATCGAAATCACTCATTGGCTCGAGCAGGATCTTCGAGGGCTCGACGATGCGGGGCTGGCTCAACTGGAGCAGTCTCAACAGTCCACGGAGTTGAACGCTCAAAGTCCTATCGCGGCGTTGCTTCATCCGGAAACATGCGAAGTTCCATTGGATGCGGGAACTCGTCCGGCCGTTTTGCAGGCACTGATCGAAGTTGCGGGCCGAACTTGGCAGATCTGGGACCCCGCATCGATCTTGAAAGCCGTTCGAGAACGCGAAGACGTCATGTCAACGGGGTTCGAAAATGGGGTTGCGATCCCGCATCCACGCAATCCGCTGCCGGATGCGATCGGGCAGTCTGTGATCACCTTTGGCCGAACCCTCTCGGGAATTCCATTTGGTGCACCGGGCCGGCGTATGACGGACCTGTTCTTTTTGGTTCTAGCCCGAGATGCAACAACCCATTTACAGATCCTGGCTCGGCTGGGGCGGTTGTTTTATCGCGAAGGATTCATCGAAGAGCTGAGAAGCACTTCCTCAGGATCTGAAGCTTATGAACTGTTGATTTCGGCAGATCAACACGTTGGCAACTGAAGGGGAAAACCGATTTCAATCGTCCGTCAGTATGCCCACATTCTGAAGGACCTTCGATTAGCTGTTCAAGCTTCAAACATGAATCCTTGATTCAGCAACACTAACGATCTTTGTTCTGCGATTGATCAAGGATCAAGCTTCTGCAAACAAATCTCATTCCAACGGCAGGCAACGTTGCTGAAAAGCTGCAGAAGGCACTACCGATGGCCACTGTTAACGCCTGCAGCCGAGGCATCCCGCCATTTTGCGCATCGCGCGCAAAAAGAAAGCGGTCACCGATTTCTCGATGACCGCTTTCAATATAAACAGATTGAGTTGTGAGCCAAGCTTTGACGCGAATCGTTTCTTTTGATGATCAACAAATCCGAAGATCCGTGATGGATATCCTTAGAAAGGAGGTGATCCAGCCGCAGGTTCCCCTACGGCTACCTTGTTACGACTTAGTCCCAATCACGAAGTTTGCCCTAGGCACCTGCCTCCTTACGGTTAGCACAGCGACTTCAGGCACCCCCCGCTTTCGTGGCTTGACGGGCGGTGTGTACAAGGCTCAGGAACATATTCACCGCAG
>JANMEV010000082.1:0-13164 GCA_031377305.1 Planctomycetota bacterium
GCGGGAAGAAGAAATAGGCCTGTCGTCCGCCTTCAAAGCGAAATTTCGGCTTCAAATCATGCCCTGAGTTTCGTTGCACCAGATGTTGCACCAACTTCCGGCAAACAGGGGCATTCCGAGTCATTTCCTGTCACTTTGGGCATTCTGTGCGACGACGAGATTCGAGCGTCTGACGGACCGCAAATGTCTTCAAATCCCAATGAAAAAGCCTCATTCGCTGCAAAAACGAATGAGGCTTCGAAGGGGTGGCTAACCGGGCTTGAACCGGCGGCCTCCAGAACCACAATCTGGCGCTCTAACCAACTGAGCTATAGCCACCATCTCTGCGCGAATCCTAACCAGCACTTGATGACCGATCAAGTTTCTGGCCACGATTTGAGACACGTTTCGGTCGGTGTCGGTTCGTAAGTCCATCAAATTTGACCCAGGAAGGCAGATCGATTCCGATTCCTGTTGATTTCCATTCCAATCGGATCCGATTCATTCGTCCCAAATTCGGGACGACTTACCAGTTTCGGCCCCAGGAATACCCAAATGGTAAGCCCAGATGAAATCCAGAGTCTGAAAACGGGTAAATGATGCGAGATGGTCGCGCGGGCGGCGGAACAACTTTCACCGGTTGTTTGTGTTCGTGATTGTGCTGAATGACCGTCTGATGCCGAGCATGCCCGGTCAGAATTTCCATTGCCGAATCATGGCGGTAGTTTGGATTGACTCGGTACTCAGCCCGATTAAACGGAATCGAGTCATAGATCCGACGGTATTCCGCCGAGTTGACCGGCCCGATGACAACTTCAGTCGGCCGCAGTTTCGCTGCGGGGATGATCATCATCGGCTCGTCCAAATCCGGAATTGGAGTTGGGGATGGAGCGGGAGGAACCACCAACGCTTCGTCAGACCGCGCGGTCGATGCCGAGTACAGGATGAGGGCGAGTGTCGCGGTCGCCAGAGTAAATCTTCGTGAGAGTCGCATGGTTTTCTTCTTTCAATTCAACTTGAACCGTTGGCGGTTCAGAAATCAGCGTTGAGACACTGGTTTGAGATGTTGATTGAAGAATGAGGGCACTGCGCACCCTGTGTCAACGACGGAAAAATATGAAAGTTACAGAATCCATTTGACTGACGGCATTGCAGTTTCATCGGGATTGTTACGGTTTGTTGCCAAGATACACCGTCGCAATTCCACCGGTCAGTTTATGAAACGAAGTGTCAACCAGCCCGGCCTCTTCCATCAGTCCGGTGAGCTGATTTCCGCTTGGAAATTCAGACACGGACTGAGGCAAATACTCATACGCAGCCTGACGATTTCGCACTAACAACTGACCCAGCCGAGGCAGTATGTTGCGGAAGTACCAGCGGTAAACCCGGCTTAACAACCGATTGTCAGGCAAAGAAAACTCCAGCACAACAACCTTACCGCCCGGTTCGCAAACGCGAGCCATCTCCTTCAGGCCGCCAATGGTGCTGGAAACATTGCGAAGACCAAACGCCACCGAGACCACCTGAAACTTGTTGGATGGAAACGGCAGTGACAAAGTGTCCGCCTCCAGAAAGACGACATCGCGATCAGTTCTCTTCTGTTCGGCAAGCCGCAGCATTCCGTGTGTGAAGTCGGTGGCAAAAACCTTCGCATTACCATCCAGTTTCTTGCGGAATGCGAATGCCAGGTCACCTGTACCCGTGCAGACATCCAGAATCGGCGACGAATTAAAAGGCTGAGACAGCTTTACGGTTCTATATCGCCAGTATACGTCGGTCCCGGCCGACAGAAAGTGGTTCATGAAGTCGTAACGACCGGCGATTTCCCCAAACATCTGGCGAATTCGTGAACTGGATTTGTCGACAGGCATGGGAAAAACTCATCCCGTTCTCGGCGGACTTCGAAAGGCATCAATCTAAGGGCAACAGTTTATCATCAATCCGCGACACCAGAAGCGTGTTAACGATCCACCGGGTGGCTCGGGTTGTTTTCACAGAATGCCAACCCCGCGTTACTCGCCTTCGAGTTCTTCCCAGCGGCGAAAACAATGGTCCAGTTGACCACTCACATCGGCCAGTTCTATGGTCACTTTGGCAATCTTCTCACCGCCAGATTGATAGAACCCTGGACTTGCCATTGTTGCATTCAGATCACGCTGGCGTTTTTCGAGACCCGCAATTCGTTCCGGCATTTCGTCCAGTTCACGCTGTTCTTTGAAGCTCAACTTGCGAGCTTTGATCGGAGCGGCCGTCGCGTTTGATGAAGAACCAGCCGACACTGACGTCACAGCTTCGGGTTTGCGAGTAGCCGATTCGGCCAGCAACGCCCTTTCCGTCGCGTCCCGTTGATCGCGTGCTCGAATCCAATCGTCGTAACCGCCGTCGTACTCACCAAGAACGCCGTTGCCTTCGAAGATGATCGTGCTGGTCACAATGTTGTTCAGAAACGCACGGTCGTGACTGACGAGCAAAACAGTTCCGTTGAATTCGGGAAGCATGTCTTCCAGCAGCTCCAGCGTCTCCGCATCCAGGTCATTTGTGGGCTCATCGAGCACCAGAATGTTAGCCGGCTTCGACATCATCTTTGCCAGCAGCAGACGATTTCGCTCCCCGCCGCTGAGAAACTTCACCAGCGTCTGAGCCCGTTCTGGCGAAAACAGGAAGTCCTGCAAAAAGCCCATAATGTGACGCTTCTGATCGTTGATCATCAGAAAGTCGGTTCCGTCACTGATGTTCTCTCGTGCTGACTTTGTCTCATCAAGCTGATTTCGAAGCTGATCGAAGTATCCGACAGCAAGGTTTGTCCCAAGTCGAACTTTGCCCTGAGACGGTTCGAGCTGGCCCAGAAGAATGCGAAGAATCGTCGACTTGCCCGCGCCGTTTGGGCCGATGATCCCGACCTTGTCGCCGCGAAAGACTGTGGTGCTGAAGTCACGGATAACAGGTTCGCCGCCAAACGAGTGCGTGACATTTTCCAGCCGAGCCACCAGCGCGCCGGATCGTTCGGCTTCCAGCAACTGCATCTTTGCCGCCCCAACCTTCTGACGGCGCTGCTGACGAGCTTCACGCATTTCCTTTAACGCTCGAACTCGCCCTTCGTTGCGGCAGCGACGCGCTTTCACTCCCTGCCGAATCCAGCGTTCCTCTTCGGCAAGCTTCTTATCGAACTGAGCCTGCTCCTCAGCTTCCGCGGCTAACAACTGATCACGGCGAACGAGGAACGTTTGGTAGCCGCAGGTCCAGTCGAAAACTCGCCCGCGGTCGACTTCGACAATTCGGTTAGCCATCTCCTGCAGGAAGACGCGGTCGTGGGTGATAAAGATCAGCGTACCGGAAAATCGCTTCAAAAATCCTGTCAGCCAAACGATCGAATCGATGTCCAAATGGTTCGTGGGTTCGTCCAGCAGAAGCACGTCCGGATCGCGGATCATCGCAGTCGCCAGCAGGACTCGACGCTTCATCCCCGCTGACAGGGCCGAAAACTTCGTGTCCGCCGGAAGCTGCATCTCAACCAGCAGGTCTTCCAGCCGATCCGCTCCGGACCATTCGTCTGCGTCTGCAAGGTTTTGGCTGGCGATCTCGTAAGCCTTCTGTTCCTTCTTGTCGAGTTCAACGCCATCATGAAGCTTACGGCCCAGATTTCGATAGTCGGAAATGGACTGTCCGAGTTTTCCAAAGCCGTCAGCGGCAACTTCATACGCCAGGCGATCATCGCCCTGGGGCACTTCCTGATCCAGCCGTGCGACCACGACTTCGGCCTGATAGTCCACGGACCCGTTGTCCGGACGGATGTGCCCGGAAATCAGCTTCATCAGGGTCGATTTACCGGCACCATTTCGGCCGACAAGACCAATCCTTTCGCCGCGTTCAATGTGCAGCGTGATGTTCTCCAGCAGCGTGGGCCGGGAATACGTAAATGACAGATTATTGAGGCTCAGAAGTGACATGCGGCGAAATGTAGCGGATCGCGGGCAGCCTGCGAATGCAGTGAATGGCGATTATCATGTAAGAAACTGGCGGACTCTTTCGCAAACCCGAATTGCCAACCACGCATTTCCGCTACGATGACAATCTCCACCTCGTTCTCCACCTTGTCACACGGTCTGCTCAAACGCTTAACAGCTCAAACGCTTAACAATTGATTCTTCGACATGAAATTGCGATTCATCACCGTCGGCGGCACGATCGACAAAGTGTATTTTGACAAGCTCAGCGATTATCAGGTCGGGCCGCCCGGGGTTGAACGAATTCTGCAGGATCTGCCCCTTGGAATCGAATTTGTCGTCGAATCGGTGCTCAGAAAAGACAGCCTGGACATGACCAACGACGATCGGGAACTGGTCCGTTCGGCTGTCGAACGTTCACCCGAGGATCTGATCGTGGTCACTCATGGCACCGATACCATGATCGAAACAGCCCAGCGGCTTCAGGGAATCGCTGGCAAGAAAATTGTGCTGACGGGAGCGATGCAGCCCGCGAATTTCCGCAACAGCGACGCCGTCTTCAATGTGGGAGTCGCCATCGGAGTGGTTCTGTCTAAACCCGCACCGGGAGTTTGGATCGCGATGAGCGGACAGGTCTTCGATCCCATGCGGTCACGCAAGAACCGTTCTCGCGGCGTGTTTGAAAACATCGACACAGCGATCGATCCTGCGTAGCAAGTCGACGTTTCGACAGACGTTAACTCAAGACCGCCAGCCGTTCGATCAGATCAGCATCTGCGACGCGGCTGTATTCGCCGCTTGAATTCAGCCGGTAGACCGATCGTCCATCCGTGTAGATGATCTCGCCCGAACTGCTGATGTCCCACGCCAATACATTGTTGGCAAGTTTCGACTCAGTTCCGTCCGTTGCGCGACGAATCAACTGCCAGTCGTTCGGAACAAGCGCCGCACGAGCACGTCCAGGGCGGTCCTGGTTGAGGATGCGCTGAGTATCCACCGCCTGTCCCCAAAGCATCAGATAGGGGTTAATCTTGCCAGCAGGAGTATTCGGTCCACCAGCGGAGATCAACGGTTTGCCCGAAAACATCATGGACATGAAGTTGAAGAAATAAACAAACGTTCGCAGCAGACGGTAGGGAAAAAGAACGATGTCCTTTGCGACATCCAGCAGAGATGCCTGCTGAAATTGCTGAACCGGCTTGTATGGGCGTCGAATGTAGACGAGTGATCCATCGGGCAAAGAACGGGGCTGCAATAAATCATGCGCCTCATCTTCGACCAGCGTCGATAACTGTTCGGACTCAAGGTCCAGAAGCTCAATGCGACAGGCGCTCTTTCCAACCGCGAGTCCACGCTCGTTCCTCAGGAACGCCGAGGAATGAAAGACCAATCGCTTCGATCCGTCAGCGTGCCAATAGGGTGCTTCGTCTGCGGAATCCGACAATCCAAGGTCGCGGCCAAAGAGCCCATCCGGACGCGTGACTTTCAGCCCGACGGTTCCATCGCCTCGCGGAACAGACATCGCCAATTCGCCGTCGCCAGAATGTCGCACCACATCCGTTAAGACAAATCCCTGCCGGTGAACCAATCGCCGTTCGATATCTTTCTCGAGGTCATAACTGAACAAACCACCCACGGCTCCCATGTCGAGCACATAGAAAATCTCTGAAGCCGACTTTCCGCGAGCGATGGTCGCAAATCGAATTTGCCTTCGAGGCTCCTGACTTTCCCAGGGGGCCATGCCGGGTGGCTGCATTCCAAGGTTTCCCCAAACTCCGCTTCGCCCTTTCCAGGCATTGGTTTCAACCTCACGGAACTCCCGCTCGAGCGACTGTTTGGCGAAGTCGCTCTCGATTTCACGCAACGGTTTTCCGGGCGCCTGAACGAACAGGCGACCACGAGAAATCCAGGCGACGGAAACGGCAGGCGAAAGTGGTTCGCTCATAAGGTGGACTCAAATTCAAACAAACCGACTTCGATTCAATTGCACCTGGCAACAGTCCCGAAACAACTTTCCGTTCCGCTCTCACGCTAAAACCGGAGACTATTTCGGGACTGTTCCTGAGGCGGCACTTCACTGCGGTTCGTAAGATTAGTCAAGTTCCGAGGAAGCTTCAATTCGACTGCCACTTTGCGAAGTCTGACCGATCCAACCTGTCGCGGGCTGAACTCTGGCAAGCAGAGGGACGTTAGTCCCTCAATTCTTCGTTTGGCCTACAGTCAGGGGATTCATGTCGCCCACATGCCAATGGCCGACCTGAATTTCGACCGTTCGAAGAATAACGGTTGTTTGTGTCAAGTCGGGTGATGTAAGGCCACGAAACGAACAGCCGGGTTCGAGGGCTCACCCAATTCGCGTCAACGCTGCCAGAACCAGATCAGAGTTCGCAACGGACTTCAGAAAAGTCGCGACACAGAGAGCCACAACAGACTTCACAAGGGAGGAAGCGACTCTCGCACTCGCAAAACGTCGCACAAAAAGAAAGGGGAATGGACGAATCCATTCCCCTTTCCACCGAGAAAATTGCCGAAGCAAACTTCTCGGCAGGAGCTTCCCGCTCGGGCCACGCACCCATGTGAGCGGGAACAGGCGAGTTTCCTGACCTTCCCCTCCTTCAAACCCCTGCGGAGTATGTGCAATCAACAGGTCCCACCACGCTGTTAACTGCCTCCGCGTTGAGACAAAAGCAACAGGTGTGCCAAAAGTTCACAGTTCTTTTCACCTTGACGAATCTGCAAAGAATCGTTGTGTTTTGCATGACGACCTGCAGATGAACGCTTCAACAAGCAACTGGATGTTCACCAATCCGATTGTCCACGGTCGCCAGATTTTTTGCACGATTGCCCATCCGTTGCGCAGCATGATGAACCAGCGTCAAAACATTCACATGGTGGCGGCCGGTCGACTCGCCGAGTGCGTCGGAAAGCTTCCGCGGACCTTCTGCCAACTGGCATGTATTCAAGCAACGCCTGACGTCGTGACACAATGCGGGGCTGGAACCGTTGAGCTGTGATCGGAACCGGCTCGAACGACTAGGAACTTTGCTGGCGACCATCGCGGCTCGCCGGCACGGAGTCGTGGCTTCATTGCCCATCGCTCAATAGGGGGCGAGCCTCATCGTGGCGGAACTTCGCTTTCGCCCCCGCCATTGGTCGCTCCGTCCAATGGCGTGGACCTAATCATTTCGTGGTTTCGTTGCCGAGTTGTTCTTGTGTTTCTTTCGACATCTGTGGCTGAGTCTTCGCGCTTTGAATTTGTGGTACTCGGCTTGTCCTCGCTTAATGACGCGGAGTTCGTTGGATCGGACTGGCGTGGCCATCGGAATGCCTGGGCCATCCAGACCTCATTGACTCACAGCGTCGACTGCCGGAACGCGTCGATGAAGCCCTGACAAAGCTGAAAGTCGTCGACGCCGACGCGGCTCGTCTGGTCCAGCTGCGATATTTCACCGGCCTGACGCCCTGCCGCTCGCCGAACCCAGGAAAACCGCCCCTGCTTGCGAAAAACGTAATCGCAATCACAATGTCGCTGAACCTTCCTAACGATAGGCAATAACCGATGACTGAACGCGACATCTTTCTGGCGGCCTTGGAAATCACAGACTCCGCCGCCCGCAAAGCCTATTTGGATAAGGCCTGCGGCGGCAACTCGGCTCTGCGAGCAGCCGTGGATGCACTCTTCGCGTCGCACGAAGGAGCTGGCAGTTTTCTCAATACGCCGCTCGCAGGAATGCCAGGCAGCACTTCGTCGGCCGACACCAAAGCAGACGATCCTGTCGCTTCGTCGTCCGCTGTTGAACAAACCGTTCAGTTGTCCCGAGACCACGTGGCGAATCTCAACGACGATGACGACGACAGTTCCCAGGATGAGATCCCGCTCGGATATCTCTCGCCATCAAAGAAGCCGGACTCGCTCGGTCGACTGGGACACTTTGAAGTCCTGGAAGTACTCGGCAAAGGAGCTTTCGGCACGGTACTGAAAGCGTTCGACGAGAAACTGCATCGCATGGTCGCGATTAAAGTCATGTCGATCGAACTCGCTTCGACATCACCCGCTCGCAAACGCTTCCTGCGAGAAGCCCGAGCCTCTGCGGCGATTCGGCATGACAATGTCGTCGCGATCTATGCCGTTGAAGAGCAGCCAATTCCGTATTTCGTTATGGAATAAATTCCCGGCAAGACACTGGCCGATGCTTTGGTTGGTGAGGGTCCGCTGGGGCTGACCGATGCGTTGCGACTCAGTCAGCAGATTGCCAGTGGACTTGCCGCCGCTCATTCGCAGGGCTTGATTCATCGTGACATCAAACCGGCCAACATTCTGCTGGAGGAAGGCATCCAGTGGAAAGTGAAGATCACGGACTTCGGCCTGGCTCGAGCCGCCGATGATGCCAGCGTGACTCAAAGCGGCACGATCGCTGGGACGCCGATGTTCATGTCGCCCGAGCAGGCTCATAGCAGCAACATCGACCAGCGGTCTGACCTGTTCAGCTTCGGCAGCGTGATGTATCAAATGGTCAGCGGCCGACCTCCGTTTCGAGCCTCCTCGACACTGGCTGTGCTGAAGCGATTGACCGAAGACACGCCGCGACCGATTCAGGAGATTATCCCGGAAGTTCCGAACTGGCTCGTTACGATCATTTCGAAGCTACACGCCAAGAAGGCCGACGATCGCTATCAGACGGCTCAGGAAGTCGCCGATCTGCTCGCCCGTTGTCAATCCGAACTTCAGCACGCCGGCAAAGTCACGTGCGTTCAAAGTGCAGTCTCGCTCCGCGAGACGAGCCTAATGTAGCCGTCTCGCTCCGCCGAGACGAGCCTTCCACCGCGGCCCAACCATCCCCCAGCCGCCCATCGCCAGATCACAACACTTCGCCACCTGCGATCCCTCAACCGAGTGCCACCCTGCAAGGCTCGACTCGACGGAGCGAGACGGCTACTTTCAAACGCCCGCTGCTCTTCGCAGGGTTCCTCGCCATTGTCGCAATCATCGCCGTTGTCATCATCAACCGCGCCCGTGATTCGGTGAGCCGGGATGCGTCAGCACCCGGACAAACTGCCAGCAACGAAGTCCGGCTTACGCCTTAGGTTTAGGCACATTTGTTGATGAGTTTTTGGGTTCTTGCACCGTGGATCATGGCCTGGAATTGAAACCATCCTTTCCAGAGCACCAGTCATCCGGGATGTCCGTCGTGTTTTCGGTTTTGGTGCCCGCCCAGCCGTGCAAGGGCGAGGCAGAAGTCATAGATCGTCCAGTCTGGTTTAGGATCTCCATGACGCCATGTACTCAGGACTGAAACATACTCCTCGCAGAACAGTGTCGTGGCGGGACGGGTTTTGGCATCATCGCGACGACTCAATTCACGCAAATTCAATAACGAACAGGCAACCACGCTCAAAATCGCAATCATCGGATGCAACCGGTCGGACGAAGAAAACTGAGGATTTTCAATTCCGCAGCCGGTCTTCTGGCCTTTGTGATATTCCTCAATAATCCAGCGGCATTCGTACCACGTCTTGACGCGCTGAGTCGATTCGAAGTCCGCGCACGAATGATTCGTTAACAAGATCCATTCCAATGGCTCAACGCCTTCCGGTGGATGCGGTTCCCACACGCGCACAACCCACATCGACAACGGAGTTTTTCCATGTTTGCCTCGCTTGCGTTTGGGTGCAAACACCAGCACTGGCGATGCGATCACATGCAGTACGGCCTCCCGTGACTTGCGATCGACCAGCACCTTCTGACTGGTTCTCTTTCCCGCCTCAAGAAATGCTGATCGTCTCAATGGGACACAAAATACTCAAGGATCACGCTCACACCATCTGCCAGATGTTCGTCGGATGGAGGATGACTCAAGACCTGGAGATGTTCGCGAACATACCTGAGGGCCAGCTGACCATCGATGTTTTGCGGGGGGAATGTAAACACGAATCACTTGGGCCGATTGAGACGTACATCGCGGGTGAGATTTCAGCGTGGTTCATACACCGACTGACTGCTCACGAAATCGAACAGTCAGAAGTACTTAACGCGGTATTGACGGTACAATTGAACCGGGTACCACAAACGTCCAAACGGCATCGCGGCGTAACGTTCGATTGGCGTTGTGATGGTTTCATAGGTACAATCGATCGTGAATATCGATCGCAGCTACGTGAATCTCACACTTGGATTCCGGCCGCAATGTCGAATCCCAATACCGGGACGAACAATCCGATGGACGTGCGTACTGGAAATGGTTTGAAGACAAGTGGGAGCGACTCCCACCCAAGTAGCTCTTAGCCAGAGGCTTGGTATCGAGTGTTGCAGCTTGGCTATAAGGGTTGGTTCGCCAACCTGAAGTGCCCGGTTGAAGCGTACACAGAAAGGTGACGAGGATGAAAGGCAGGGGCTAGCTACCCCGCCCTGAATGGTATTGAGCTCCGAAAGATTGTAACTATTGGAATCTGCCCAAGGTGTGTCCATGCTGGAAGGCAATATCACTCGTTTCGATTAGGCGAGAAACGAGAGAAGACCCGGAGTCGTTAGGCCCATTCGCGTTACACATCATGTTTTCAAGGCAACCAGTGAGACCCTCAAGTTCTTCGAATCCCCCGACATCCAGTCGGTCTGGTTCGGAGTATGCCCAACAAGTCCCAAAGCCTAGGCAAGAAAACGACGTGAGGGAGTCGAATGACCGAATAGTACCGTCGACATGTGGTAATGCCGAAGGAGGGAAGGCGCTCAAGCTATCACGCGATTCCGGAAGCACACCGTTCTCACTCATCGAGACTAGAAAATCAAAAGTCTTCGGTGCCCTTTCGCCCATCTCCTTGGAGTCGCGAGCGATGGAGACAATTGGGAACGGACATCTTTAGGACACAGTGCCAGACTTGGGATGACGGTTGCCTTTCGTTGAGATAAAGCTACTTGTCAAACTTTATGCTTCGAATCTCGCTGCGGTTGATCGTAAGCTCCCCAGGGATTTTCTCGACACCAATACCCGTATTTCGAAACATTCTACCTAGGTACGGAATGGCTCCCAGAATCGGTACGCTTTTCTCAACTCGAACCGTACGTGTTGCGTCAGCAAGGACAACCTTTGAATTGTCAAAACGTACGATTTTCCCAGCGTCTGTTTCGATCGATGCGGACTTGGCGTTCTTCAGAACAATTTCGCACACTTGATCGATAGCGTCGTTTGGAATTGCGATCTGCGATACGACTCTTTCGTCGTCCGCGTGCGTGGGTGTCGATTGACCGACAGAGAAGCAGAGAACGATTATTGCGACGAAGTGTTTCATTGGACTCTCCGAACAATTCATGGGCAAATTGATATAATTGGCTTGTATTGCCAAAATCAGTTCGCAGGCGTCAAGATCAATTCAAACCCAATGGTGAGTTTGTGCCATCGACGAACAAAGGAATTGAAGCGAAGCGGCGATATTGCGTGTTATCAGTGGAATGCCTAACTGGCACATGGTATTGAACTTGCCGAAATCGAGAGCGAGAATGGTCGTGCTTAATGTGTCCTTTGGGTTTGGGGTTGGAAGTTGAGACTGACTTTAGCGAATCAGCATCTGGTGTTTTGAGTCGCCAGATTTTATTCGAATGGCTCGCACCCCAAATCCAGGACTTACATGGTTTCTTTATCTGTCCACTTCGTCCCACGGAGATCACCAACGTGAAAAACCGCCTTTTCACATTTGCCTGCGTCGTCGCTGCAATCGGCTTCGTAAGTGCCTTCGCCTTCGCTCTCAATAGTCCAACTTCGCATACAGACCAAGTGCTTGCTCCATTCGAGTTTCGACGTGAAGCTGCACACACTGCTGAAATTGCCGCTCAAAGCCTGTTCCTGGGCGTTGCCACTTCGTCGCCGAAAGACTTCGTGCAACACTTGCTCCTGGGTGTTTGCAATAACGAAATTGATACGCTGCAGAGGTTTGCCGAGTCACTTCATGCAACGCAGTTCAGTCACGATGGCGAAACATTCACGTACTACGATCTTCGTGATCAACCTCGCGATCCTGTGACGGAGCGCTCTCGAATGATCAACCCGAAGAAGCCCCTTCGCGTGATGAACCGTGCCGCATTTGATGTCGCGGATCCGGACGTCAAGGCCCTTCATTTCGAAATGGCGAGTACCTATTACGGCAATCGTTTTGTTTGTGTCGAGGTAGCGGGAGAGGGTTGGGATGGTCGCGAGTATCGAACACGAGTTGTGGTGGCGGAGGTCGGTGACGGCTGGTACGCCATGCCCCGTTGCCGGAGTTCAAAGAGCTTCTACAAGATCGCAGATGCTATGAGCCTTGGTCGTGCTGATGCGAAGTAAGCCAAATAACAAACGCATGCAAAAGAGCCGGCGGACGGGACGGTTTTTGACAGGCGGCAAGTGCGCATTCGAGAAGAAATGAGTGATCGTGTGTTTGGGAGATGCGCCGCCGAACAAAGCGGATTTCCCTTTCGATACCACCGCGCTAACCTTCATCCCGACGAACGTGCCACGTTCGATGCCCATGTTGGCGTCACAAAATACGCTTAACAATCCATTGCATCGAAGTGGAGGATCGGCCGCTTCGACTTTTTGAAACTTTGCGTGCCGCGAACCGAAAAATTGCGAGGTTCTTTGCATCCTCGGGTATGAGATGATCGCATGATTTCTCGTTTACGCCTAATTAAGGCTGAAGTAGAGTAACACGAGGGGCGAGGCGTTCAGAAATGCCCGATCTTCGAGGAATTCATTCCCTACTTGCAAGAAGCAGGGGATCTCGTTCCAGAGGGTGCCGAGGAAGTGGTCGATGCGCCACTCTACCGAGCAGGCGCGAGCACAGAGGACGGATGGAAGAACGTGAATCTACGCACTCCGTTTCTCCGGAAGCTGGCCACACCCCGTGGAGGAAGCTATTCCACTGCATGAGGGCATCCAGCAAACCGAGTTGGCGCAAAACCGCCTAATGCAGGTTGTTTGCAAGTGGCTCGGAAACAGCCGCCAGTCGCCCATAATTTTTACTTGCTCGTTACGGATGCGGACCTACAAAGAGCGTTCTGAATCTCTGGTACACCGGGCGCTCGATTGAGCAAAAAACGCCTCTCCGACAAGCAAATAACGCTCTGCAAACCCCGGTAAGTGTTAATCATTCCAGTGAAAAAAACCAAGCAAAAGACAGGCTAGAAGTGGTCTTTTGTAGGAGTTCAGAGGCAAATCAAGCGGAGGACAAGGGATTCGAACCCTCAACCGGTTTCCCGGCGCCTGATTTCGAA
>JANMEV010000107.1:0-3241 GCA_031377305.1 Planctomycetota bacterium
ACTCATAATCCGTTGGTTCTCGGTTCAAGTCCGAGCAGCCCTATCTCTTTATGTTGTCGATGGCCTGAAAAGCTGGCCGTCCGGCCAGGATTTTTTCTGAGTGGACTATCGCATCCACGATCCTGCAGGTTAGTGTTCGAACTGCAATCCAGGCCAAAGAGTGAAGGACAAAGACGAGTTTGGTCCCGGGTGCGAAGGCTTTCATTGATGGACGAGGCGAAACCGGACTGCCAGCGATCGCCAGTTGCGATATTGTTTGAAGATGATCAACTGCTGGCCGTCGCTAAACCGTCAGGAATGTTTGTCCATCGCAGCATGGCGGATCGATCGGCAACAGAATTTGTGCTGCAGAATGTTCGGGATCAGTTGGGGCATTTCGTCTATCCGGTCCATCGCCTGGATCGCCCAACGTCAGGTGTGATGCTGCTGGCGAAAAGTTCCGCAGGGGCCGCGATTTATGCGCGATTGTTTGCAGAACGAGCGATTCGAAAAACCTATCTGGCGCTGGTGCGTGGACATACAGATGACTCCGGCACGATTACTCGTCCTCTGATTCCCGAACAAGGTCGAGGTAAGCCGGATGGCCATCCTGCAAAGGTGCCTCAGGATGCTCAGACGGAATATCGCACGCTGGATCGGTTCGAAGTTCCGTTCTCCTCGGGGCAACATCTGACGACACGATGCTCGCTCGTGGAAGCTCAACCACGGACCGGACGATTTCATCAGATCCGGCGACACCTGTTCGGGATCTCTCACCCGATCATCGGCGACGCCGAACACGGCGACAACAAGCTCAACCGACTGTTTCAGCAACACGCCGGCGTCACTCGACTCATGCTGGCCGCGGTTCGAATCGAGTTCACTCACCCCATGAGGGACGAACCAATGACGATTGAATGTCCATTGGAAGAGTCGTTCGGTAGTGTCATGCGGAAACTGGAAATTGGTAAATGGTGAACGGTAAATGGCTAAGAATCGACTGACTTTTCGATTGACCGCCTCAGTCCTGTGAGCATGCGACCCACTTGACCGATCTGCACAAGGCACTTTTCCGCCTCGTCGATACGAACAAACTCGAGATCAACTGCCAGAAGCACCTGCGTTTCAAGTTCAGCAAGTGAACCATTTGCTATCCAAATAAACTGAAGGAAGGAACGAGGCGAACCGCGACCTTGCCCTTCGGCAATATTGGACGGGACTGAAACCGCGCTCCGACGTAGTTGATTCGTCAAGCCGAACTTTTCGGAGGCGGGGAACCGATCGGAGAGCCGGTAACAATCGCGAACCAGATGCATGGCCACTTGCCAAACTTCAAGGTCCTTGAATCCTCTAATATCTCCCCTGACGTGTTCCTGCCCCACAAGCCGCCCTCCGCGGTTCTCCATTCACCAAACGCCACCTACTATTCACCGTTTACCATTTACCCACTAGTACACCCCAACCGTCGTTGTTTTGGCAAAGACGTGGTAAGGTCGGACGCTGCTGACGCCGTCCCAGGTGTATTTGTCGCAGGGGCGTTCGCGTTCGCCTTCGTCGCGTTCAAGGAAGCCGGGGACGAAGAGCTCTTTCGTCATCGTGTAAAGCTTCACTCGGCCAGTCTTGTCGTAGTCGACGAGCTTGGTGTGATCGTCAAAGTCAACAACTTCGATCACAGCACGCGGCTGAGGAGCGTAGTAGGTGATCTTGTAGTTGTCTGCCGGATCATGAGGCTTGCCGCAAGCCAAACCCATCAGCGTATTGCCGTAGGTCGGCGTGATGTAGACGTTTGGGCCAAGCAGTTCTTCGCGAGCGAATCGGTACCACTGCTGAGTGAACTCGGTGCCGCCACAGAAGATGCCCTTGATCCCAGCTTCTTCAACGCTGCTGCCCTTGTCCATCAACCGCAGAGCCAAAGCTTCCAAAAGTTTTGGCGTCGTGAACATGCACTGGATGTCGTTGTTGGCACCCAGAATTGTCATCGCCTGATCGATACAGTGAGCGCTGTAAGCCTTTGCACCTTCGACATCGCCCTTCTTGAGCAACTTCACGACCCAGCGTGGATCCAGGTCGACGCAAAAGCAGATGCCGCCTCGGTATTGAGCCAAATGCTCGATGGCCAGACGCAGCCGGCGAGGCCCCGATGGGCCCAGCATCAGCCAGTTGGAACCCCTCGGGAAGGATTCGTCCGGCAGAGTATCACTGAAGTTTTCGTAGTCGATCCAATGGTCTTCGACCACGACGCGGCTCTTGGGAATGCCGGTTGTGCCACCGGTTTCGAAAACGTAGATCGGCTTGTCCTGCAACTTTTGAGGAACCCAGCGACGCATCGGACCGCCTCGAAGCCATTCGTCTTCGAACAGCGGGAACTTCTTGAGATCGTCAAAGCAGTTCACGTCCTTCAACGGGTCGAAGTTGAACGTTTTCTTTTTCTCAAGCCAGAATTGGCAGCCCGTGTCATCTCCGAAATGCCACTGAACCAGTTCACGAGTCTGTTGATCCAGCAGTTCTTTCTGATGCTGGCACGTTGAATCAAGTGATGTCACGGGAATTCCTCTTCATTCACATTTCGAATTTCAATGATGGGAGAGGCGACACTTGAATAGTCTTCGATCGCCGCTCCGCTGACGAACGCATCGTAGAATGCCCAACCCTGAATTCAAATCAGCCAGCAAATGAAACCTGGGATGAGAAAACGTTCGGTGCGATGATATCACAGGTATTGTCTGTTTGCGGGCACACTGAAGACGCGAGGCCCCTTCATCGGCTCGGCTCGGCAATCGTCCGCGGATGTCAACGTTGTCCCACGGAAAATGCAGGCGCGAGCATCATTGAAATCGACCAGCCAGCATCAAAGTTGGTTCAGTCCCTCCGGCTGAGACCGCAGCGTTGTAATGACTTCATCGGTGCTGTTCGGATCCACCACGCGGCAGGATTCAGTCAGGATGGCGGCTAGTTCCGCGAGGTCGCGACGCCACTCAGCCGGGTCGAGCCCCGGCGGTTCCAGCATGGCGAACTCGCCGCATAACAGAATCATCCGCAGGCAATGTCGGAACAGGACTCCTTCCTGCTTCGTCAGATCACGAGCCTTTACAAAGCGATCGAAGTTGCCGCCAAACCGCAGCAGGTCGCCGACGCACCAGACGCTGCGAACATAGATATCACTGACTCCGGGGAATTCGTTGCGGAACATCAACCGCATTCGATCGCCCAGCGGCATCGGATAGATTCGACGGCGGATCGTTTCGTCAAAGTAGCCCGTTAG
>JANMEV010000117.1:0-10863 GCA_031377305.1 Planctomycetota bacterium
GTGGAAGTCTTTGAACGCGGTCAATCGAGTCGGCGTGACTCGGGGAACGCTGGAATCCAAGCGGAACCCATTGGCGATTTTGTGATTTGTTTTCGCACACGGCTGTAAATGAGGCTTGTCTTTGGCGAGCAGGGGATGTCAATCCCCTGATTGTGGGCATGACGATGAATCAGGGGACTAACGTCCCCCGCTCGGCTTAATTCTGCCCACGCGAGGTATTGTATGGAACCACAAACAAATTTCCGGCGACGGTGACTCTCCCTGATCAGAGGACGATTAGAAATATGTCTGCTCTGATTGAGCTGAACAATCTGACGAAAACCTACGGCGACTTTCGAGCGTTGTCGGACGTGAATCTTAGCATTCAATCCGGAATCACAGGTTTGCTGGGCCCCAACGGAGCTGGCAAAAGCACGCTCATCAAAGTGCTTCTTGGTTTGGTGCGAGCCAACATTGGCACCGGGCATGTGCTTGGATTCCCGCTCGGCCAATCATCCGATCAGGTCCGCACTCAGATCGGCTACATGCCGGAAGACGACTGCTATATCCACGGTCTCTCCGGAATCGAATCGATTCAGGTGGCCGCTCGACTTTCGCGGATGGGGAATTCTGAGGCACTGCGCCGCGGGCACGAGATTCTGGACTTCTGCGGCGTTGGGCAGGAACGCTACCGACCGGTCGAAACGTACTCCACCGGGATGCGTCAAAAGCTGCGTTTCGCAATGGCGATTGTCCATGATCCTCGCTTGCTGATTCTCGACGAACCAACCTCCGGGCTGGATCCAGAAGAACGTGAAGCTTTGCTGAATCGTATTCGAATTCTGGCGCGTGACTTTCACAAGTCGGTGATCCTGTGTACTCACATTTTGCCGGACGTGCAAACCGTCTGCGATCACGTAGTCATTTTGGCGGCCGGTTCTGTTCGAGTCAGCGACACGCTGGACGGACTGTGTCGAATGCCAAACCCGTCCGTGACCGTCAGTGTCACGGGCGATTATCAGTCGCTGCATGATCTACTGTCGAGCAAGGAACTGCAGTCGACGATTGTGATGCCCTATCAACTGCGAGTCGTTGGTGAGGCGAGTGAGCTCAGTTCGGCCCTGTGGTCAGCAGCTACGGAATCGGGTTGCGTGATTCGCAGCCTGACGCCGTCGAAGAATTCGCTGGAACAAATTTTCCTTGACGCAGTCCGCGAGGTGCATCATGCCCATTCATAATCTCGGATATCGCGAGTGGAAGGGTGAGCTCGAATCGTCATCCACTCGCTGGTCGGTCGTCGCGGAGATCGGCATTCGCCGAGCGTGGCACAGTTCGTGGCTGCGGCGAATGATGTTCTTTGCCTGGGTTCCCGGCGTCATCATGGGATTCATGATCTTTCTGTTTGAACAGTCAGAAAAGAACGACGGCGCGGCACAGGACATCCTCCGAGACCTCACTCGCGTGATGATGCAGCCAGGAGAACGAGAGCAAGCTCGAGAACACGGTGCGGACAATCTTGCAAACGAGCTGGCTCGAGCAATGAACTGGGGAGCAACTCCTGCGGAACGTCGGCACAGTTTCTGGTCCGCACTACTGCTGAATCTTTTCAGACGATCTCAGCCGCTGATTCTGATCCCGATGATAGGCATCATCGCCCCACCGCTGATTTCGCAGGATTTTCGGTCTCGCGCCTTTCTGATGTACTTTTCAAGGCCACTGACGACTGTTCAATACATCCTCGGAAAAGCCGCCACAATCATCCTATATCTTTCTATGATCACGTTGCTGCCGGCGATGACACTTTTCTTTGTCGGTGTCCTGTTGTCGCCGGATATTTCGGTGCTTTCGATGACGTGGGACCTGCCGTTCAGAATCTTTTTTGTGTCGGCAATAATTGTGATTCCCTGTACGTTTCTTTCGCTCATGCTGTCATCGCTGACCACAGAATCCCGGTACGCGTCATTCAGTTGGTTTTCGATCTGGATCTTTGGCTTTCTGACGTACTCGGTGGTGAACCAGTATTCGACGCCCGGAAATTTCTCCATCATGCAGTGTGTGTCGCTCTTTCATGTGTTCAGTGATGTGGCGGGCTGGATGCTGGATCCGCGGCTGGCCGTTGCAGGCATCGAAACTCAACTGGCCATGCTTGGCATGCTGACCGCCGTTTCGATTGCCGTGATTTACCGGCGGGTCTCTGCACCGATGCAGGTTTGACGTTTTGGAACATCGCTGTCTGGTCCTCGGGTCTCTTTCCCTCAGCTTGAAGAGTGCTGAAGTTCATGTCACCGCAACCCATGATTCAATTTGAATCCGTAACGAAGCTTTATGGTCGAGTTCTCGGCGTGAATGACATCACGCTGGAACTCGCCCCGGGAGCCTACGGACTGCTAGGTCCCAACGGCGCGGGGAAAAGCACGCTTCTGAACCTGCTGACCGGACAATTGCTGCCGACGCGGGGCAGTGTTCAGGTGCTGGGCATGAATCCTCGAAACAATGCGGAGCTTATGCGGCGAATGGGATTCTGTCCGGGATTTGAAGGAATGTATTCCTCGATCTGCGGCCTGGACTGGGTCGTTTATTTGCTGGAGATGCAGGGATACTCACGTGCCGACGCAAAGAGACGAGCCGTCGATTGCATGGAGTTGGTCGGTATGAACGAGGAGGGCCGGTGTCGCTCCATCTCCAGCTACTCACGCGGTATGCGACAACGGACCAAGCTGGCTCAGGCGATCGCTCATGAGCCGGAGTTATTGATTCTTGACGAACCGCTCAGCGGACTCGACCCGATCGGTCGCGCGCAGATGACGGATGTCCTTAAGAACTGGATCTCGTTGGGGCGCAGCGTCATTATTGCGACTCATGTGCTGCATGAGATCGAAGCGTTGACTCAGTCGTTTCTGCTGATCTCGGGTGGGCGAGTTCTTGCATCGGGAACCGCTGGCGAAGTTCATGAATTGCTGTTCAAGGTTCCGATGGAAATTCTGATTCGCTGCAACGACGGTCGCGGTCTGGCTGCCAGAACGCTGAAAGACGGCCTCGCAGAAGCGGCGAGAGTGACCGATGGTCCGCAGGGAGATGTCGTGACTTTGACGACTCGAAATGCCAGCGCTTTGTCATTGGGGGTGGCGAAGTGGATTCAGGAAGGCGACCTGCGAGTCTTCGAAATGCGGACGGCCGACGATTCGCTGCAGTCCCTGTTCAACTCTTTGATGAAGATTCATCGGGGTGAGATATGAACCAGTTGCGAGCCGTGTTCTTCTATGAATGGAAGCGGTCGCTGACATTCGGTCGAATTGCCTGGTGGGTCTTCATGGCGTCGTTTCCGATCGTGATCACGATCATGATTCGCCTGCTGCCCCTTTTTCAAACCGAAGTTCAGGAAGACCGCAGAGATACGGTTTGGTCGATTCTATTGTACGTACTGATTCCCTGCGTCTGTTCTGCGCTAAGCGTTCTTCTGACGGCCGGACCAGCCGTCGCTGCGGAACTCGAACAGCGGAGTTGGGTTTACCTGGCGACTCGGCCGAACGGAATTTTTTGGCTGCTGCTGGGCAAGTATCTCGTGGCCGTGACGTGGGGAGTGACCGCTGCCTGGGTCGGAACCACAGGATCGATTCTCTTATCAAACGTTGAGTCGCCGATTCAGATCTGGGTCGCCATGATGGCATTGTGCTTTCTGTCGTGCTTTTCGTATTCCGCCGTGTACCTGTTGATCGGAACGCTGTTCCCTAAACGGGCGATGGTCTTTTGTGTGATGTACACCGGCTTTGTGGAAGTCGTCCTTGGCTTCATCCCCGCGCTTGTCAATCGGCTGACTGTTCAGTACCGACTTCGATCACTTTTGGTCCAGTGGGTTCCCACAGACAAATCGCTGCAAGACAGCTCGGCGTTTGAATATGTCTTTGGTGGTGATTCCAGCTTCCTGCACTGCTTCTGGCTTCTCACTCTGACGTCACTATTCCTCGCCGCCGCGTTGGTGATTGCTCATCGCAAGGAGTTTACAACCGCGTCGGAAGGCGATCTCTAAAACGCGCGAGAGATTGCCAACAGTCCACGACATCGAGCCATCCGGGTACTTACAATTCGCCGCCCTGGTCCTTTAGTTGTCTGGTCTGCCAGTCGGCAATATCGTCCAAAAGGCGGGGGGCCAGGCTTAATCCGACCGACTGTCGTGTCAGAAATACCACTCCGTCGATAAGAGACAACTGACGGACTGTGGACGGCAGATCGGCCAACTGTACTTCTTCAACGATCTTTTTAAGCTCAACGCGTTCCGCTTCTTTGTGCAGCAGGCGAATCACCATTGCACACGGATCAACAGCAATCCCCTTCAATTGCTGAAGTCGGTTCCACGTGAACCAGGCAGCAAGGCACATTCGCTGCGGAAGTGTCAGCATTCCGATGAGACGTTCCACCCAGGTTCGGTCCGACTCCATACTGCCCAAACCGTAAGTCCACACGGCCGTCATGTTGGGAGCGGCACTGATCAGCACGTTTTCGCCGTCCAGTTCCGCTTCGTGCTGAACGTCAGGAAGTTGTTTTGGAAGCCCCAGCCAGGTCAGTCCCAGTATTCCAACCTGAATCCCGACCGTCGTAAGTACCGCGAGGGGCGCACTGCCGATAAAGCCGGCCCAGAGGATGAGGAAGAACACGACACCCTCAATCAAAGTCGCTACTAAACCGATCGCAATCATCGCCACAATCGAGCCCATCGTGAGGCGATTCTGTGTGACAAGCCGTTCTCGCAGCCACCGTCGGAAAGCTTCCTTTTTCATATCGATTTCGTGCCTCGAAACAGCAAACTTTTTCAAGAAGACAGCGTCATTCACCGGAGGACGGACGTTGTCGCAACTGCTTTCTGCCAGATTGTACCTGTTTGTCATTCAGCCGCCGCTGCTTTGCACCTTTGGACGGCTTCGACGGCTTTCGCTTTATGGGAGCGACCGCGACAGACAAAATCAGTTCCACCAGTTTTGCACGACAATCTTCGATATTACTCGCCTGATCACGGTAACGCTGACTTGTGATTTGCAACATCCCGGTTTTTGTGATGCGGCGAGAATATTGTGCAAAAAAACGTTCCCGCACGTCCTCCGGCAGAGACGGAGAATTTGTGATATCCCAGGTCATGATCGCCTTAGAACTGACTTTGTTCACATTCTGCCCACCCGGTCCGCCGCTGCGTGCAAACGCCATCTGGAACTCAGTGTCGGGGATCTCAATTTTCTTGTTCACAAAAAGCATGGGCAGGAAGTTTCTTCAGCGAAACGATTGTTTGGGGGGCAGTATCAGCACCAGAGAACCGGCCGCAGCCCTGGACACTACGGCGACTTTTTCTCATCAAGTGTGAAGTAACCATTCTCAGCAGCCATCATCAAAGTCAAATAATACAGTCGTGCGGCGTTCGCAATCTTTGCGAAATTGATCCCATCCATTGTATCCGTTGTTTTGTGATAATGAGGGTTAAATCCACCAAACAGGAACGCGACGGGAATCCCATTTTCAGAAAACGAGGCATGGTCGCTGCGACCATCGACGCGGTCTTCTTCGTCGTACTCGAACACAAAACCGACATTCTGGTTTGCTGTCTGTATCAATTCATGCAGAGCAGTCGAGTGATCCCTGCTACCCACCAGATGAATGGTGTTCTCGTTCTCCGAAGCTGGCTCGGTCCCGGACTCTTCGTTCCGCCCAATCATATCAATGTTGAGCATACAAACCATTTTCTTCATTGGCTTGATCGGATTGGCCGCATAGTGCTTTGAACCCAGCAAGCCTCGTTCTTCCGCGCAGAAGGCCATCAGCAGAACGCTGCGTTTGGGCTTTTGGGGATTTGCGTGAATCGCTTTCGCGATCTGCAGTATCGCGGTTGATCCGGAGCCATTGTCATCCGCACCCGGGAAAAGTTGGCCTCGTTGGTGTCCCAAATGATCAAGGTGCGCTCCCACACAAACAAATTCGTCCGCCACCGCTTCGTCGGCTCCGGGATACCAGCCGACGACGTTGGGAACGTCAATCGCTTCACGCTCAACGGTTAGCTCGCAATCGACGATCTGGGATGAGCTTTCGATGAGACTCGCTTCCGGATTCCCTTCGCCAAAGAAGTTGGCTGGCTTGCCGCAATGGGCCGCCAGAGTATTCGCCGCTTCTCGCGTGATCATCGCAATTGGAATCGCGCTTGGCGTTTCTTCGGACTGACTGACAGCCTCATTGCGTATTCTTTCGTTATCAGCCACGATCAGAATGCCGTCTGGTTTCGCTTTCAACAGGAACTCGTCATCCGACTTGATGCGATCTTCAGCCTGGATCACCAGCAACTGCCCGGCGCAACTGCCGACGATCACTTCGGGCCTCTGTTTGCTCACCCGTGCAAAAGTGACAGGCAGAGATCGCTTGAACGTACCCGCAAAGTTGCTGATTCCAAAGCTTTTGCCTGTAAGACATGATTCGCCGCCGACCGTGATTCCACACCGATCCGGCTGCGTTGTGAACTTAATGAACGGAACGTTTTGGTACCACGAACCATCCGGGCCTCCCGGTTGAAAGCCACTACTCTCCAGTTGAGACGCGAACCAGGCGGCGGCAAACAGGAATCCCTCCTGACCAGTGCCTCGTCCCGACATTGGTCCCTCGACAAGCGTCTTCAGAAGAACTTCGGAGTCCGATTCTGTGATGCTCTGAAACCCAGCGGAGTACTCGGCGGCCACAGGAGTTGCACCGGCAAACGGCCCCTCGGCCTTACTCTGCAATGAAAGCAAAGTAGAAAAGAACACCAGAAAAGTACAAGAAATCTGAAAGGCTGCACGCACGGCAAGACATTCCTGACAACAGACAATGAGACATAACACCGTTCTTCTAACGCTGGCGCGTTCTTTTAACGCTGGAACGCGTGCCTGACCAGTGAAACGCTCCGCAGCCTGACGATTTCTGGCATCATAGTTGCGGGGGTGCTGCAACCTCGTTCAGGTGCTCAAGCTTCGAATGCCCGAAACCGAAGCTGTAGCCAGTCAGAAATCCTGCAGCCTGAGAACACCGGAATGATGCGAAATTCTCAAGACAAGGCATGAGAATCATGACGCTGTAGTTCTCCCGTTTCTACTGTGACAGCATCTGCACCAGACCTTTGGTGCCAGGCCTTCGACCCCAAGCCTTTGACGTCGCCGAAGCCACAACACCACAGCGAGGTGTTGTGAGACAACCTCGACGTAGGCCTGAGTTCCGCCAATTGCCCGCTTCGGTGTTCAACGAAGCGTTGAGCAGATAAAACCTCACCTTCCCGCCATGTCATCCCGCCGCTGGAGCTTGATCAATGATCCGTGCTGAAATCCTCATAGTGCTGGCGAGTTGCATATGGCTTGTCGACCATCAGGCTGTTGCTCAACAGACCGTTGATTCATCCGAAAGTCACGACAACGACGTTCGACATTCGGACCTGAGTGTTTATCGGCAGGACGACGGAACCCTGGCCCCAATCAAAACAGCCAGTGACTGGGCTCACAGGCGAAAGCAGATTCTGGACGGCATGCAGGAAGCGACCGGGCCGCTTCCATCTCGCGAGGCACTGCCACCCTTTGACGTCAAAGTGTCAGACGACGTTCGAATCAAGGAAGTGCGACGACTGACGATGACGATCGCTGCGGAAGACAACGATCGACTTCCGCTGGACCTTTATCTGCCGAAAGCAGTCGCTGACTCCATCGACACAGCGGCACTTCTGGATGCAGATCATTCAGCCAGGATCGCGGCCGTTGTGGCGTTGCACCCAACGGGCGAAGCGGGAAAGAGAATCGTTGCCGGTGCCGGCAGGATTGGTCGCGAGTACGGCATTGAGATGGCTCAGCGAGGCTACGTCGTCATCGCGCCCGACTATCCTTCATTCGGTGACTATTCCAAATACGATTTCGCCACGGACAAATACGTCTCCGGAACGATGAAGGGAATCTTCAATCATATGCGATGTGTCGACTTTCTGTCGGCCATGAAATTTGTGGACCCTGACCGGATTGGAACGATCGGCCACTCACTGGGCGGGCACAATGCGATCTTTCTGGGCGTGTTCGATGAACGAGTGAAAGTCGTCGTTTCCAGTTGTGGCTGGTGTCCGTTTCATGATTATTACGGAGGCAAGATCACTGGCTGGACAAGCGATCGCTATATGCCGTTGCTGAAGACAAAGTATGAACTCAATCCTGACAAGGTGCCCTTCGACTTCTACGAACTCATCGCGGCACTTGCGCCGCGCACGTTTGTTTCGGTTTCGCCAGTAGAGGACGGCAACTTCGACATCAATGGGGTGAAGAAGGCGATGCCGGTTGCCGGTTCGATCTATTCGCTGCTGGGAGCTCGTGGTGAGTTGATTCTGTTGACTCCAGACTGCGATCACGACTTTCCCGTTGACATGCGAGTGCAATCGTACGCGGTGATCGATCGAGTCCTGAAGCATACTCCAAACGCATTCGAACCAAACTACGCAGCCGAGCTGCCTCGCATTCCTCCAACGGAACCTAAAGACGCGCTGGCAACATTTCAGGTGATTGATGGTTTTGAAATCCAGCAGACAGCTTCGGAACCGCTTGTTTGCGATCCGGTGGCGATGTCATTTGATGCGGACGGGCGACTGTTCGTTGCCGAGATGCGCGACTACTCCGAGCAGACAACCGAGCGTTTGGGCGTGATACGCGTATTGACCGACACGGATTCCGATGGCCGGTTTGACGGCAGCCATGTCTTTGCCGAAGAGCTGAGCTGGCCAACGGCAATCATCTGTGCCAACGACGGCGTGTTCGTCGGCGCTGCGCCGGAGGTCATTTTTCTAAAGGATACTGACGGCGATCAAAAAGCCGATGTTCGGGAAGTCGTCTTCACCGGGTTTGGTCGTCAGAACGTTCAGGGATTGATCAACAGCTTTCTGTGGGGGCCGGACAATCGCATCTATGGCTCCGCCAGCAGCATGGGCGGAACAATTACAAGTCCGAAGTACCCAACCCGCGCAGGGATTGAGTGTCGGGGCCGGGACTTTTCGTTCGATCCGACAACTCTGCAAATCCGAACCGAAACCGGTGGCGGTCAGCACGGAATGTCGTTTGACGACTTCGGTCATCGCTTCGTCAGCGCGAACAGCGATCACGCTCAGTTGATCGTCTATCGAGATGATTACCTTTCTCGCTCGCCTCTGCCATCGGCCGCGCCGGCACGAGTCAGCATTGCCGTGGACGGCGGACAGGCTCCTGTTTTTCGAATCAGTCCGGTTGAGCCCTGGCGCATCGTCAGAACGCGGCTTCGAGCATCGGGGCTGTCAAAGGGCCTCGTGGAAGGCGGTGGCCGGCCTGCTGGTTATTTTACCGGCGCAACGGGGATCACGATCTATCGAGGTGATGCCTGGCCCCCGGAAACAAAAGGAATTGCCATCATTGGCGATGTCGGAAGCAACATCATTCATCGCAAACGGCTAATTGAGAACGGTGTCGCATGGAAAGCCGAACGAATGGATCCGCGACGTGAGCTTGTGGCGTCTAAAGATATCTGGTTCCGTCCAGTTCAGTACACCAATGCGCCGGACGGTTGTTTGCACGTGCTCGACATGTACCGCGAGACGATTGAGCATCCGGCGAGCCTTCCTCCAGAGATCAAGAAGCACCTGGATTTGACCAGCGGGCGTGATCGAGGTCGCTTGTACCGGATCGCTCCCAATGGCTGGACGGCGCGGGCTGTGCCTCGACCGGGCAGAGTCACAACCGCGGAGCTTGCAGAACTGCTGGAGCATCCGAATTCGTGGCATCGCGAAACTGCTGGCCGATTGATTTACGAGCGACAGGACAAGTCGATCGTACCTACGCTTCGATCACGGCTCCGCGAGTCGCTCTCTGACGTGGGGCGTTTCTGCATCCTCGGTTCGCTCGAGGGCCTCGGCTCAATGGATGCCGACGACGTTCTTAAAGGCCTGAATGACGCTTCGCCAGGAGTACGAGAACGAGCCGTTCTCGCGGCGGAAACGTTTGTCGCGTCAACGGCTGTGCTGACCACGCTATCGGCAATGACCGAAGACCAGAATGCTCGCGTCAGACTGCAGTTAGCATTCTCACTGGGTGAGTTTCCTGCATCGCCAACGCGGCGTGAGGCATTACAAAAGCTTCTTGCCGGATCGGGGACAGACCGATGGATTCGAACGGCCGTGTTTTCGTCACTCGGATCAGAAGCCAACGATGCTCTGACATCACTTGCTGCGAATGAAAGCCTGTCGCCGGAGGTGGCTTCCGTGACGCTGACCGAGCTTGCCGACCTTGTGGCCAGAAGAGCCCCAAGTCAGGAAGGATGGGATTCCATCTCGGCTGTGATCAGCCAGCGTGCCAACGAGCCCACGCTTCAAGTCCGGATGCTGCAGGCCGTTTATGCGGCAAACAGGGAGGCCCAGTCGAATCCGGTGTTTCAGGTCCTGACGGCGGGGTTGATCAGGAACGCTCGGACGAAGGTCTTGGATTCGAGCGTCGATGCCGATCGTCGAGCTGCCGCGATTAGTGCATTAAGTCTTTCCAACTACGCCAACGACGGTACATTGTTGCTGAATTGCATGGAGTCCAGTCACCCGCCAGCTGTCCAAAGTGCGGCGATTGGCACGCTGATTCGTTTTGGCGACGACAATGTCGCAAGGGAACTGCTGTCACGTTGGCCGACGCTTTCACCCAGGCTGGCGGAGCAGGTTCGTGATGGACTGCTGAGCCGACCGTCGTGGGCCGTGCTGCTTCTGGACGACATCGTGACCGGCAAGCTTCCGCTAGCGACTTTGACGCAGACCGACTTGCAGCGACTGACCGATCTTCCTGACGAAGCGGTTCGCTCGCGAGCCATTAAGCTACTGGAATTGTCGGCTGGATCATCGCGGGGTGA
>JANMEV010000124.1:0-5625 GCA_031377305.1 Planctomycetota bacterium
TCATCAGCCCTTCGATTTGGACTCGATCAGCGAACGCTATCACGCTGCGCCAGATCGTCAGGAGTTCGTCCGAAACAAAGCCCGCCTTAGACTCTTCGCCCGACATGTTGAGCTGCAGCAGGACTCGCGGCCGGATCTGCAGCTCCGCAGCGACCTCAGCGATGCGTTCCAAAAGCTTCGGCGAATCCACCGAATGAATCAGTGACGCATGCTGGAGCGCCAGCTTCACCTTGTTGCGCTGAAGCTGGCCAATCAGATGCCACTCGATTGAAGGAAGTAGAGTCTGACGTTCTGCCATTTGCTGAGGCCGGTTCTCGCCGAATGTTTGATGCAGCGAACTCAATTCCTGCACCCATGCCCATTCGGCGTACTTTGTCACAGCCACCAGCTTCACTGTCGCGGCATCGCGGCCGACTCGTGCGCAGGCGGCTTGAATGTCAGCGGAGATTGCACGCAGATTTGAATTTAGCTGTGCCTGAATGGACATGATGCGGTGACAAATCCTGGTATTCGATTCAGTGGGCCTCACGCGACTGCGGCGTGAAAAGTAAGCGAGCCGACGGGAAAATCAAGATTCTGACGAATCCGGCTATAAACAAAACGAACAGACAACGTGCTTGAGGACGATCATGGAGAAAAAGTGATCTGACCGCGGTATGCCAGCGTTGTTCTGGAATGTGCAACTGGGATTGATCTTTGCGTCGCAGTTTCGGGTACCATACTCGGCGATGCAAAGCGTTCGCGAAATTATAGTCGCGGTTCCGTTCGAACGGCAGAGTGATTCATGAAACTGGAAATTCGCAAAAACCTGTTCGGAGTGCTGGTATTCGTCGGATTCGTGTGGGCAGTTTATTTGATCAATTTGCCACTGTCGATGACATCGTGGGATCTGCTTCAGTTTGCTCTGCAGCCAAGAAGCATCGCGGGCTCTGCTGGCATCCTCACCATGCCGTTCCTGCATGAGGGCTTTGAACACCTGCTTGGAAACACAGTCCCGCTGGCCGTGCTGTTGTTCATGCTGGCGATGACTCGTACAAACGCTCGACGAGTCCTCTGGTGCCTGATCGTGCTTTCCGGATTGCTGACCTGGCTCATCGGTTTGTCGAGCCCCGTCGTCGGCGCTAGCACGCTGGTTTATGCGTTGACGGCGTACCTGATCACCGCGGGGTTACACGAAAGGAAGCTGGCCTCAGCGGGAACGGCCGTACTGATTGGAGTGCTCTACGGGGGAACTTTGTTTTGGGGATTGCTGCCGACGGCCGGAAAGCACGTGGCCTGGGACGCTCATCTTCTGGGAGCCGCTGCCGGAGTTGCATTCGCCACCTTGACTCTGCGAAAGAAACAGCCAACGACTTCGACTGGTGCGGTTACCGCTGCTGTCAGCAATGAGCCTGGGATGGTTGTGGACGAACGCTGAAGATGCTTGTTCTCAAGGTTCGGCTTTGCAAACCCTCGCGTCGATGGCCGGACGACTCGCCTCACCACTTTTTCCTCGCGATCGGTCTCGCCGCTTGGCGAACTAACGAAAAGCGGTATTCTTCCCTCGGCGACGGACAAAATCTCAGTCACTGCGAAAACGAAAAGGCCACGCTGAATGTCGACAATAATCTCACTCAATACGGGCGCACAACTTCCGGCTGTCGGATTTGGATTCTGGAAAGTTGAATGCCCTGTCGCCGCCGAGGTGGCTCATCAGGCCATTCAGGCTGGCTATCGACATCTCGACTGCGCCTGCGACTACGGAAACGAAGTGGAAGTAGGGCAGGGCATTCGTCAGGCAATCACAGACGGTCTGTGCACGCGAGACGACCTGTGGGTGACATCCAAACTTTGGAACACGTACCACGCTTCTGAACACGTGCGACCGGCTTGTGAAAAGACGCTGAATGATCTGGGACTAAAGCAACTCGATCTGTACCTCATTCACTTCCCGATTGCGCAAACATACGTCCCGTTTGATGTCCGCTATCCGCCGGGCTGGTTTGCTGACCCGACAGCAGCGCAGCCGAAGATGGAAGAAGTCCGAGTGCCCATCAGCGAAACCTGGCGAGCGATGGAGAAGCTTGTTGAAGACGGTCTTGTGAAGCAAATCGGCATTTGCAACTTTGGTACAAGCCTGCTTCGTGATTTGCTGTCGTATGCTCGGATCAAGCCGTCCGTGCTGCAGGTCGAATCGCATCCGTTTCTGGTGCAGTCCAAACTGCTGCGATATTGTCAGCAGGAAAACATCGCCTTCACGGCGTTTTCTCCACTGGGAGCTGCCAGCTACTACAGCCTTGGCATGGCAGGGCTTTCCGAATCGCTGCTGGACAACCCAATCGTTCAGTGCATCGGCCTGGAAAAGGGTAAGTCGGCCGCTCAGGTATTGTTGCGATGGGGCGTTCAGCGAGGAACATCGGTCATTCCGAAAACCTCAACGCTGGAGCGCATGGCTGAGAACCTGCAGATCTTCGACTTTGAATTGTCGGAATCCGACATTGAATCGATCAGTGGTCTCGACCGAGGCCGTCGCTTCAACGATCCAGGCGTCTTCTGCGAATCCGCCTTTAACACGTTTTGCCCGATCTATGAGTGATTGGCGGCTAACCAAACGGCAATGACAAGCGACGTTCCTCAATCCAGTTTGGTCGAGCAGGTCACGCAGCGAGGCTTTGCGATCGTCAATAATTGCCTCACGCCTCAGGTCGTGAGCCGGACGATTGAATCTACCGAACGGGCTCGCCAGCAAACGACGTCACCTGAATCCGTTGCCAACACCAGCGGAGTTTACGCGTTGCGGAATCTGACGGATGTTGTCCCGGAAGTGACCGAGCTGATTTCGTCGCCCGCCGTAGTGAAGCTGGTGACGGCAGTTCTTGGCGACGGCGCTTTCATGGTGAGATCCACGTTGTTCGACAAAACCGACGGAGCCAACTGGGGCGTGTTCTGGCATCAGGATCTTTCGATCGCTGTGCAGCAACGACACGAGGTTGAAGGCTTTCACGCGTGGACTCGCAAAGCTGGCGTCCAGTGCGTTCAGCCTCCGTCGGAATTCATGTCGAACATCCTGGCCGTGCGGTTGCATCTTGACGACTGCTCCGCCGACAACGGCGCGTTAAAGGTGCTGCCGGGGTCACATCGAAATCAACAACTCACGTCCGATCGAATCGAAAGCATCGCGGCCGAGACATCCGAGTTCGTCTGTGACGTGCCGGTCGGCGGAGCGTTGCTGATGAGGCCGCTGCTGCTGCATTCATCGTCGCCCATGAATAAGCCCGGACATCGGCGAGTGATCCATTTCGAATTCGCCGCCAACGAACTACCTGCACCACTGGAATGGCGATACCGGATTCCGTGTCAGCTTGAACCGAATGGAAATGTGTAGCCGCGAAAAACAAAGAGCGGCTTGTTGATTCAATGGGGTTTCACAACCCGAAACGTCAGTGAGGGAAAAGATCTGCCGCGTTCTTCAACAACAATCCCTCGCTGACGCTTCGGGTTAGGATTAAGTCAACAGCGCTGCTAGCGCCTAGCGGCTCAATCAATCAAAAGCCGGCTAACCCCACGACTTGAATTTGTTGTATTCAATCACGCTTTGGGCGCAGAGAATTCCGAAGAAGATCATCATGAATTTGGGATCCGGCTGCAGACTCGCGAGTTCTATCGCATGCCTCAGCGGTAACACAGACAAGAATATCTTTGGCGGAATCACGAACGCATCCGTGTTGTTGCAGTACGCACACCAAAGAGCGACTGCAGCAGCGGCACCGATTGAGATTTGAAGCGTCAGTTCCGTCCACTTTCGGCCATGCCCTCCATAGTAGCCGACCAATGCGGCCATGATCTGGCCTCCATCCAGCGGAATTGCGGGGATGAGATTCATGATATTGACGACCAGGCCACAGAAGAGCAGCATTCGAAAAACAGATCCAAGCACTGGATTCTGCACAAAGACCTCAGGCGAGAACGCGGAGAGAGCCATCTTGATTCCATAGACGACAACCGCCAGCGTCAGACCAACAACGGGGCCCGCAGCAAGTGACCAGATCTGACGCCATGTTGACAATCGCGTCGCCGTTGCATAACCGCCCATCATGTACAAAACGATCTCGGACGGCCATCCATAGTGGCGCATCACGATGGCGTGTCCAAGTTCGTGAACCAATACTGAAATAAAGAGGCAGAGAGTGCCCAGAATCGTGAGGTCCATGCGATCCGGATTCCACCACATCATCGCCCCGGAAGCCCAGAACATGGGATGGATTCGGATCGGAATTCCGAACATCTGAAATCGCAGATCAAAGGGTGTTTCGCCAGCCATTCCGAACATGGAATCAATTCCTGAACAGCGCCAACGCCCGCTTCCGGTTCACCGGGCGTGCAAAGAATGAGTTTGAAGAAGCAGTTTGTGCCGACTCAGTAGAGTAGCAGCAGTCCGCAGGATACAGTCTTCAATCGCGAAGTCGAATGGCGGGCGGTCGACAGAATTAACGCCAAACTTTCGGATCGGAAGAGAGGACACCAGCGTTGGGCGGCTTGTTTCGTATCATCTTGGATCTGCCGCTGTTTCGCACAATCCTGCGCCCGATTTCCCGCGTGCTGGTAGGAATGATCGCGATTCCCATTTTCCGCTTCATCATGCGGAGGGTTTTTCGTCTTCAGGACCTGGACGACGAACTCGAAAAAGACCTCGAACAATGGTTTCGAGGTGCGTTGCTGCTGCTGGCGGCGACCGCCAACATGGAACATTTGCTCTTCGGCTGGATGCAAAAAGTTGACTGGCTTGACCGGGCGGACTGGTTGACGATGGGACTGCGACTGATGCTGGCTATCAGCGTCATTGAAGCGATGCCCGATCAGGAATTGTTCTCCGTTCTTCATCCGGGACCGCCCAAAATGGAGCCGGGGAAAAACGTCTTTGTTCAGCTTTGGCAAAAGAGACGGATCTTTGCCAAAGGCTTCCTTTGTCGCCACGTGAGCCGTTCGTCTCCCGTTCTGGCGATGATGTGTGCGATTATCGGATCGCAACTACCGTCGACGGCGGACTACGAAAAGGACGAACAACGCAGGGCCATCAATACTCAGTTGGTCTATTGCGAACAATGTGCAGCGATGTGTTCGGCGCAGTTTGTCATGTCGCTGGATGTCGTTTCTCACCAGCCAAGAATGGCCTTTCTGTGCTTTGCAAGAGCCGGCATAGGAAGAGACTTAGTCGGCACGTCAGCGCACTGGTCCTCTGTTGCCACCTTGTGAAACGAAAATGGTGAGTCGTCCCGAGAAGTGTATTCAACAAAATGAAAATACTTATTGTTGATGTGCTTTGTCCTTGGTTGCATTTTAGGGACTGTCGCGATCTGCAATGCTCCTCTGTTGTCTTCGAAGACACTGCAGTGGATTGAGCGCTCCCTCTGGCTAGGCAGCACGGGAAATCCGAGCGCTGCCATCTCGTCAAGCATGTTGACAATGGGGATTGCGGTTTTGAGTGCCGCCGAGAGCCCGATCACTTCTGCCTCAGTGGTGGACAGGGCGATCTCGGACTGGAGCTGACTCTTCCAAAGGATCGGGACGCCAGCAAATGCGAGAACAAATCCATGTCGAGATCTCGCTGTGTCGATCTCTTCACCAGCCAAGGAAGGGTCCCAGTTG
>JANMEV010000166.1:0-2662 GCA_031377305.1 Planctomycetota bacterium
ATTTTGCAGGCTCACACCGGGCAACTCGCGCTGCTCCGCTACTTTTTGAACGGTGTTGCCGTTAAACAAACACGACCTGTGGGAGTGATTGAATGCGATCCGCAAAATTCCGACACTTGCTTTCGGAAATCTCACGACGTCGCATGCTGCAGCTTGGTGCGGCGGGATTGCCCGGGTTGCTGAGTTCGTCGTCTCTGCTGGCCGATGGCAACTCGCTGACCGCGAAGGCTGATCACTGCATCGTGCTGTTTCTGAATGGCGGTCCCAGTCATCTCGACATGTGGGATATGAAGCCGGAAGCTCCCACGGAAATTCGAGGCGAATTCGATCCCATCGCCAGCAGCCTTCCGGGAGTTCCCGTCAGCGAACATCTGCCCCGACTGGCGCGACAGATGCATCGCACGACACTGATTCGTTCCATGCATCACAGCGTCAATAATTCTCACGCTGCCGCTGTCTATGCGGCGCTTACGGGCCACGATCGAGGCGAACAGGGCGGCGGTGCGAAGCCGTCGGACCATCCGTCGCCAGGTTCCGTCATGGCGAAACTGCGACCTGCGTCGAATCGAACTCTGCCGTACATCAGTCTGCCCTACAAAACTAAAGAAGGCGCGGGCGGTCCTTTGCAGCCAGGCTTCCTTGCGGGCTTCATGGGACCAACATTCGATCCGTTCTGGGTGCTGAACAATCCCGACGCTGCGGACTTCCACGTCGACAATCTCGCGTTGCCGGATCCGGTGACTCCGCAGCGAATGAGCGATCGAACTCGGTTGCTGTCGGATCTTGGGCGAGGTCTCGCGATTCGCAATGAGTCGTCTCTTTCGGCGATCGACAATTTTCAGTCGCAGGCCTTTGAACTTCTTACCTCCGATGCGGCTCAGCGAGCGTTTGATCTGGATCTGGAAACGCCCGAGATGCGGGTTCGCTACGGTCGCAACATTTATGGCCAAAGCACGCTGCTGGCTCGACGGCTTGTGGAAGCGGGCACTCGTTTCGTCACGCTGTCGTGGGCTCCGGATGCGAACGCCACGTGGGATACTCACGGTGACAACTTCAACAAGCTGAAGAAAATTCTGCTGCCTGAATTTGATGCCGCGTGCAGCAGTCTTCTGCAGGATCTGGATGATCGCGGGTTGCTGGAACGAACTCTGGTTTGCGTGCTTGGTGACTTCGGACGCACTCCCAAGATCAACGCCGCCGCCGGGCGAGACCATTGGAATTCGTGCTACACGATCATGCTGGCCGGCGCCGGAGTTCGCCAGGGTTTCGTTTACGGAGCCAGCGATCGAACCGGTTCCGTTCCCGCCGAATCCCCCGTCAGCCCCGGCGATGTGATGGCGACGATCTATCGCCTGCTCGGAGTCCAATCGACAACCCAGATCCTCGATTCCCTCGGCCGCCCTCACGAGGTGGTTCCACAAGGACGAGTGCTTCACGAGATCATGGGGTAGCCATAGTCGTTGTTTGCTCCGCGAACAAAACGGATGATGGAATTGAGCCGGCCTTTGGTGGTCACGCTGCTGCGTTTGTGTGCCTTTCGAAATTGTGCGTGACCATGGAACCCCACAAACCATGAGAAGCTTCACACTCTCATCCGTTTCTTTCGCAGAGCGAAAGACGACTTTGGCCGAGGGCCACTTGAGTTTCATCTGACGGCATCGTGGTTATCATTCGTCGTCGATTCTTCCGCGATTCTATCGCAACAACGTCACTCCAGTGACTTGGAAATCTTGTACCGGATCCCCACTTCATGAACCGCCGACGCCTTGGCAATAGCCCGCTGACTGTTTCTGACATCTGTATGGGCACGATGACGTTTGGGACTCAGTGCGATGAAAAGCTGTCCTTCGAAATCATGGATCGAGCCTACGACGCTGGGATTGACTTCTACGACGCAGCGGAAATGTACCCTGTGCCTCCGACGGCCAAACTTTTCGGAGTCACCGAAGAGATCGTCGGTCGCTGGCTGAAAACGAAGCCTCGCGAATCGGTCATCCTCGCCACAAAGATCACCGGCCCGGCTCACGGCTGGTTCGTTCCGCCGGTACGACACGGACATTCGGCGCTCGATCGAGTGCAAATCACTCGCGCGGTCGAAGCCAGCCTTAGCCGACTGCAAACTGATTACATCGACCTGTATCAGACTCACTGGCCGGACCATGGTGCTCGCTATGAAGATGTTCTCGAGCCGCTTACGGAACTGGTAAAGCAGGGCAAGATTCGAGTCCTCGGGTGCAGCAATGAAACCTGCTGGGGCGTGATGAAAAGTCTGGCGGCGTCCGAGAAGCATGGCCTTTGTCGCTATGACACCGTGCAGAACAATTTCAGTCTCATCAACCGCCGTTGTGAGAGCGAACTTGCTCAGGTGTGCCGCCGCGAGAACATCGGCCTTCTTCCGTTTTCACCACTCGGTGGAGGAGTGCTCACTGGAAAATACATGCACAGCGATCCGCCCGGTGCTCGCTTCACCGAGTATAAAAAACTGGGCGAACGTCAGCAGCGACTGGCCGACCGATTTTTGAACGACCGAGTCCGCGAGACCGTCAGCCGTCTGAAAGTCATCGCCGACGACTTGAACGTCACTCTCACCGCGCTGTGTGTCGTGTGGAGCAAACAGCATGACTTTGTGGCTTCAACCATCATCGGCGCCACGACCGTCGCG
>JANMEV010000170.1:0-6427 GCA_031377305.1 Planctomycetota bacterium
TTCCGACTATTTCATTGAAGAGCCCTGATGCGATCGAGGATCACCACGAGCCGTTTGGGCTTTCCGCGTTCACAGGCCGCTCGGACGCAGCACTTCCGCGTAGCCACAAAGGCGTTCCATAATCCCCGGAGAGCGACGGCCTTGTCCGAATCTGATCACCATCAAAGTCTCGTCATCGCATGAGACCCCATTGGAACAGGCTCGCACGGCTGACAGCAACTCGCGACCAAACTGATCGAAGGAAATCGAGGAAGAAATGGACCGAACCAAGGACAATAGTCCCGCTTCCCCCAACTGCTTACCATCAGAACCGCAGGCCTCCGTAAAGGCGTCGGTATAGAGCAACAAGCGATCGTCGGATTCAATCGCAAGTTCAGACGTCTGATAAATAGTTGAGCCTTCGACACCTAGAGGCAGATTGTCAGCTCGACCATTGTCTTTGACATTTTGATCGATGTACTGCCATCGACCGACCGCTTTTCGGAATAGCAACGGTCGCGGATGACCCGCATTGGTCAGCAGCAATCGCTTCCGATGGCTCAAGTAGGTCGCAACGATCGCCGTTGCAAATCGTCCAGTCTGCTCAATGTCGGAGAACTCGCGATTCAATTCGGCAACCAGGCGATCCTGCTTCTTGGCGTTCATGAATCGCCGAAGCAGTTTTCGCAGCGTCGCAGAAGTATCAGCCACCTTGTTTCCATGGCCCGACACATCTGCCAGAACAATCCGAGTCACGATGCCGCCAACGCACAGCGACAGATAGTGCACGTCGCCACCGCGGGCTTCCCCGAGATACGGCTGGCTGAAGATCCACGTCTCAAGACCGGTGCTCTTTGCCGTGGATTCGACAGACCGATTGCCGCTCCAGATCTCCATGCAATGCAGTTCGTGCGATTCAGAAACAGCCCGGCCTTGAGGTGCATTCAGCATGGAAACGCGATCCAGATCAATTGCGACGGACGAAGCAAAGTCCGGCGCAACGATTGGGCCGGACCTTGCCTTCAGCAGAATAGCGTTTTCAGTATGCTATTTCTTCTTCGCGCCGTCCTTCATCATCATTTTCATTTTGCTGTCGACCATCTGGCGAGTCATCGTCTCGTGCATCATCCCGGACATTTGCTTCTTGTCTTTCATCATCATCTCGCCAGCCATTTTCATTTTCTCGTCGCTCATCATGGGTGCCATTTTGGGATCGTCCTGCATCATGGCTTCCTTCTTCACCATCGCCATGACCTCTTCGTCCTGCATCAGCGACTGAATCAGTGACTCGCGAGCCATCATCATGGCGCTTTCTTCGCTGCTCATCATTTCCTTTTTCGCAGCCATCATGGACTCTTCTTTCATCATCATCGACTTCATTTCTTTGCCGGCCATCGACATCATCTTGCCCTCAGGCTTCTTCATCATCATTTCCATTTTCTTTGCCGCAATATGTCGAGCGACAAGTTCCTGAAACAGCATCTGAATGGCCTCAGAATCCGCCATCATCTTTTCCGTGGCCATCTCAACGTGCTTATCGCTCATCATCATCATGTCGTCGGTAGGCTTCATCATGGTGCTCTTTTCGACCATGCCCATGACTTCTTTGTCATGCATCATTTCCAGATGCATCATCTCTTTGGCGACCATGGATGGCACCATCGACTTTTCGCCCATCATGCTCATCTTTGCAGCCGTCATTGTCTTCGGCTCCATCATCATTTTCTTCGCCATCATCGCGTCTTTCATCATCGGCGCTTTAGGCTTATCCTGCGCGACGGACAAACTGCTGGAAAGACATGACACGGCCAACAAAACGATCGACGAGAATCCTGAAAGTAACTTCATCTTACAATGCTCCAAGTTAAACCTGCTGTTGAACTGACAAGCGACAAGAATTCCCCGGAGATCAACGGGCTGATTCATTGTTCTCACGGGGAGGAGACCGGGAGAACACTTTCGCAGCCCAAGGCGACCGAGGAGTTCCTCATCTGTATTCAGCGTATTCCAAGTCTGTTTCGTTCAGATTTTGATTGTGTGTTGATTTGGTAAAGCTCAGCAAACAGCTGGAAGTTCAAACCAGAACTCCGCCATGCCGTTTCGAAACTGGCTTCCGATCTGACCGCCGTGGGCGTGAATCAACTCTTTCACTATGGCAAGCCCCAGACCCGCGCCGCCGGAGTGACGGGATCGGGAAGAATCTCCTCGACGGAATCTTTCGAACAGTGACGCCGGATCGACGGCTACTTCTTCAGCCTCGTTCACAACCTGCACTTTGACGCTGGAATTCGCCTGAATGATGTGAATGTCTATCATTCCGCCGACCGGTGAGTAGCGCCAGGCGTTCTCCATCAGATTTGTCAGCACCTGAATGATTCGAGCAAGTTCTGCATCGACCTCAACAGAGACCGATGCCTGAAAGCGAACCTGGATTGACTTCTCATCGAGACGTCTTCGAAACTGCTGGATCGTCTGCTGAATCAGGTCGTTGATGTTGATTCGTTCCCGCTTGAGGCTGGATCGGGCAACATCGGCTCGCGCCAACTGCATCAGATCCTCAACCAGATTGACCAGCCGCTGCGATTCTTCGTGAATCAAGCTAAACACGGCGGTGTCCGGTGCGATGACGGTATCTCGCAATCCTTCCGTGTAGCCGAGGATATTGGTCAGCGGCGTACGCAGCTCGTGAGCCACATCCACAATGAAGTCTTTTCGAAGACGCTCGGCTCGCTGCAAACTTCCGGCCATTTCGTTGAAGACCGCGGAAAGCTGATCAATTTCTCCACAGCCTTGCGTCTGCACTTTTCGGCTAAAATCACCAGCGGAGATCATCTGAGCCGACTTGATGATTTCCGCAACGGGAGACGTCAGTCGATAGTTCAGCCAGATGCTCAGCAGAGTCGCAACGGCGAAGCCCGCCACGCTGGCAAACAGCAGATAGCGATCGACAGCGCGAAGAAACATCGAATGGGCATCTTCGGGAGCGATATTGAAATCGTGCATCAACGTCGAGAAGTAATCAGCGGCCAGCAGATGAACGGCCAGCCCAACCGTCAACAGCATGATCAGCAACGAAAACGAGTTAATGACCAGAAGCTTCGAAAGCAGTCGCAGCGGCATATGCATAATTACTTCGGGTCCGAAAAGCGGTAGCCCAGCCCGCGTACCGTGTGGATGTAAGTCGGATTCTCTGGATCGTCAATGAGCTTCTGTCGGATCTTTCCCACGTGAACATCAACCACACGGTCGATGACGACTTCGCCGCCCGGATAGAGCTTGTCCAGCAATTCATTGCGAAGAAACACTCGCCCTGGCATTGAGAACAGAGTCTTCAAAAGCGTGAACTCCAGCGGAGTCAGTTCGAGAGATTCGCCGTGCAGCAAGAAGCGACGCTTCTGACGGTCAAAGGTCAGCCCGCTGATTCCTGTGACTGCTGACGGCGTGATTGCGGCTGTCATCTGCGAACGTCTCAACAACGCTTTGATTCGCGCCACCAGAGTTCGAGGACTAAATGGTTTGGCCACATAATCGTCCGCTCCCAGCCCCAGTCCCAGCACGCAATCCACTTCGTCATCCCGAGCTGTCAGAAACAGAATCGGGACCTGAGACTCTTTGCGTATTTCGCTGCAAACAGCAAAGCCGTCGAGCCGAGGAAGCATGACATCCAGAACGACCAGCCGAGGAGTTTCGGACGTAAACAGCTCGATGGCCTCTATTCCATCCGTGGCTTTGATTGTCGAAAAGCCCTCTTTACGAAGATAGCATTCAATCAGTGCTGCGGTCTTACGATCGTCTTCGACGATCAGAATCGGGACGGAATTCATTGGTTTGCAATCGAAGTTCAGTGCGGTTGAGTCAGCCTGGTCTAAAGCTCGACCGCCGCCGCACCAGTGATCTCGCGAGACACTTTTGATTGAACATAGGCCACCACGCGAGTATGGCCCGGGATCACAAGTGCCTGATCAATTTCGATCACGCCTTTGTCACTTGTCAACTTTCGGACGTCGAAGTTCTTCACGACCCAGACGTGCGATAACTCGCGTCCGCTGTTCTCGCCACGAGCGACGTTGACAGACTCGAAATCAGTCGCCACTGCGATATTGATCTGAAAATCAGCACCAACTTCGACAAGTTGTCCCGCATCGGCTTCCGCAAACTTTATAGAGTAGTTCATCGTGAACGGCTGTCCGGTCTTCGATCTCGAAACGCTGACATCGACCAAATGAGTCACGGGGCGACTGAGAGACAACTGGATCGCCTTGTCCGTTAACGCTGCGTCAGATCCATTGAAGGCGTACTTGCCATTCACAACCATCTGAGGCGTGTAGACTCCTTGCTGTTTGGAACCACGAGCATAATCCCGCTGTCGCTCAGAGAATGCTTCCTGACTGAAAGGATCTTCCCAACCGAGGTAGTTCCAGTAATCAACATGCAACGAGAGCGGAATGACGGTTCCGTTGGCCGTTGGCTTCATCTTTGAAATCCGTTGAAGGTTCAAGTCAGCGGGCGGACAACTGCTGCAGCCTTCCGATGTGAAGAGTTCGATGACCGCCACCGGCTTCCCATTCGCTTTCGTCGCAGCACCTTCCTGAGCCATGGCCACGGTCATATTCCCCGTCAAAAGATTCACCACGGCAGCCGCGCAGAGTCCCATCAGAGCGACGCAGAGAACTTTTTGAATGGGTGATTTCATTTCAATTGCCTTGCTCGATATGGAAATGGTCTATTCAAAGTCCCGCAAGTTGCGGCTAAATCGATTCACTCGAAGTCGCCATTGGTTCCTGCAAAGCCTCCAGCAGCGTCGCATATTCGTAAGCGCAGCACGGGCACTGGCTGAAGTGAACCTTCACTGCTTCAAGAGCATCAGATTTCAGAGCATCAGACGGTTCATCACCGCGAAGTTCGGCGTCTGCAAAGGTGCCAATCAGCTCAAAGCAGCCGTCGCAGTTCAACTGATCGGGAACCGACTTCGAGACGGTGGTCAGTAGCTTTTGCACCTGTGCGAAGGTCAGTGATGTCATCGGAACCCCCTTTGCGAAATCGAGGCCAAAATTTCTTCGGCCGTCACACCATTCGATTCGAACCCTTCACGAAGCCTGACACGGGCATCATGCACAAGTTTATAAACGGCATTGCGGTTGCTGTTCAGGCGGACAGCAATCTCCTCGATCGGCAGCCCCTGCAACGTCCCCTGAATCGCGAGTCGTTGTCTGTCACTCAGAGTTTCATTGATCAGCCGTTGCAGCAGCTCAAAAACTCTGACACGTTCTTCGGTGTCGCCAGGGACATGTGCCGACAGATCAGCAACATCGATCCTGAGCCCTTCACTTCCCGGAGTAGCATCCAGCGACACATCGCGATAATAGTGGCGACGAAGCTGACTGATTCCAATACGCACGGCGATCGAAGTCGCCCAGGTTGTGAATCGGCTTTGCTGTCGAAAGGTATCGAGCGAATCGAGAATCTTCAAAACGGCCTGCTGAGCAACATCTTCAACATCGACATGCCCGCCATAGCGATGAGTCAGAGAACGGGTCAACGCGCGAACAAGGTAACATCGCAATTCGCCAATGGTCACATCACGATCAACAGCCCCGGGCCGCAATCGGAGAACCCAGTTCTCGCCATCAGTTTTCCTCGATTCGTCCACTTCCTACCTCGTCCCATAAGTCAGCTCAGTTCTCGCACTGGCAAGTCCCGCCTCATAGAATCGGTCGATCGATTGCAGCCCAAAGTCAATGGCGGGCTATCCACGCGGTACAAGCTGCACCAAAGCCGATTTTTTAGAGGCGTTCTGGCCACAACAGAAAACCCGTCAGTCAACCATGCTTAAAACATCTGCTTTACAGATGACGTCACCACGGCGATGTATCTTACCCTTGATATCTCTCAGAAAGGCCAAATGGCCGAGATCTGCCTTGGATCAAGGGAAATCTGACGCGACCAACCGTCGGTCGGCGAGCGCAATCTCCGGTACCGTCGACCGGTACGTGAGAGAAAGTGGCCGCGAATCCAAAATCGGCGATCAAATTGAATACAAGTCAGGCGTGTTTTCCGGCCATGTCCGCGATCGCTGGAATTTGGTTGATTTGACAAACCTGGCTGCAGATATTCCGGAGTTCTTGCTCCCTCAGGATGAACCGACCTGAGTGAGTTCCCTGCCAACCTTTCAGCTTGGATCTGTCATCGACCGAACTGCAAACGTGGGCCTTGCTAACTGCGTCGATAGTCTCGACCGCGTGTGAAACATCGTCCATCTTGCCCGCTCCGGTCCGACACGCTGACGCAGCATCAATCTGATCCACGGCATCGCTCAAATCTCATTCCGACGAGACGTCAAAATGACGACACCAAGCGGGTGGACTTCGCCGCACGAACTGCGTGGGTCGATGTGACCGGAGCAGTTTCGAACTGCGAGAGAAACTACTCTGGTCGGTCTCACCGGAGC
>JANMEV010000247.1:0-6116 GCA_031377305.1 Planctomycetota bacterium
ACATCTTGGAATCTTCGCGCACGGAATCGAACATCTGGCTGATTTCAAGGTAGCGATTGCCAATGCGAATGTTCTCAACATTCTCGCGCACCAGACGATTGAAAGTGCTCATGTGCTTAATGACGTCGGCGATCGCCAGAACTCTCGCTTCATCGACATGCTTTACATCTTCCAGCAAACGAATCAGCTCCTCGCCGGAATCCCCGGTTGCAGATAGACCGAATCGCTGGAGAACCTTGATCGCTCGATCTAAATACATCCGCATCGTCGATGACGGCCTCGTTGATGACGGCCTCGTTGAGCCAGCAACTGTCAGATCAGAATTGCTGGTTGTCTGAGATGGCTGCGGAGCCGATGGTGTCACTGAGCTCATGAAGTAACCTCTTCAACCTTGAGAAATGTCGATTCCAGATGAAAAATGCAAATTATGAGGCACTCTCAACTTAACAAACTTCGCGTGGTCCGCAATCCATCGACCGCCGGACTTAAGAAAGACATCACTTATCTTCCTGCAGATAGCGTCACGCTATCCAGAACCGATAGCCAACTCACTCCCGGAAGCGGCAGTTTAAGCCACAAAAGCACAAAACCGGATGACCGATAAAACTCAGGCAGCCGGTTTCAGGTTTTTGAACTTGGATTTTGCTTCACGATCAGGATTCCTTCTGAGCAGCGTGGATTTGAACCAGTCGACCGCTGAACCATCGTGGCTCAGGCTTTGGTCGATTCATCGGAACAGTTTCGAGTGAAACTCACTTAGCGAACTGTTGATCCGATGTGGTTTGGGTCCACAATGTTGCTCATAGAAGAGCTTCGTGCGGCCGATGGTCGATTGTTTGGTCGACAGGTTCCGGAGGCTTTCGCCATGTCCTTCAGAGTCTGGCTTCGAGCAATCCGAACGGCTTCGATCAGTACTTCATCACCATTCACAACTCCGTCTCGATCGTTGATCTCGACGTCAGGTGTCACACCTTCGCCAGCCATCTTGCGGCCGGTTGGGGAGTAGAACAGAGCCGTTGTCAGTCGCAGGTCACCTCCAATTGCACTCAGTGGGAAGTGTGTCTGAACGGAACCTTTACCGTAAGACTTCGTACCCACCACAACTCCCCGTTCGTTCTCCTGAATTGCAGCAGCAAAAATCTCACTTGCTGAAGCACTGTCACCGTCCACAAGAACCACCAGCGGCATGCTCCATGTCTTCGCATAGGTTGCCTGTTCCACCATGTTGTCACCGCTCAGTCGGCCCTTGGTTGAAACGATCGTTCCACAGGCCAGGAAGCGGTCACTAATTTCCACACACGTCGTCAACAGACCACCAGGATTTCCTCGAAGGTCGACGATCAGAGACTTCATGCCGTTGCTGTAAAGGCTGTTCAAGGCCTGATCAAGCTCCGCTGTTGAGTTCTGTGAGAATCGGCTAAGGCTGAGGTACCCAACGTCTGTTCCATTCAGGAGCCTGGTGTCGTTGACTGTCCAGACTCGAACCTTGCGGCGAGTCAGCAAGAAGTCACGTTCGCCTTTTCCGTCGCGATAGATTCGAATCTTCATCTGGCTGCCGCTCGTGCCCTTCATCAGGTCCACACTGGTTGCCATTTTCATTCCCGCGATTTCCCGATTGTTGATGCTCAGGATCACGTCACCGGTTTCAACTCCCGCTTCCGCAGCCGGTCCGCCTCGCAGAGGCTTCACTACCACAAGACCATCCGCATGTTCACGAACTTCAACACCCACTCCGACGATCTCTTCTTCCAGAGCCGCACTCTTCATCCCTGACAGTTCCGCACCATTTCGTGATGAAGGATCAGCAGGCTCAAGACCAGAAAACTTGTCCAGCGTGTCGATACTTGCATTCGCAAACTCGAAACCAACCACACTCGGTGTCAGACCTTTTACTGAAGACGCCTGACTCATCACGGACTTCAGAACACTCGCAGCATCCTGATAGTTTCGAACCTGACCATCACCAGCCAAACGAGCCAAAGTATTTCTGAATCCGTCCATTTGGAATGAGTCGACTGACAGTCCAAGTCCATTCACAAACGCTGGGTTATCAAGAGCCAGTGTCAAATTTCGCAAAGCCCGGCGGACTCGAACATCATAGCTGGTTGGTTCAAGAGACCGTTCGTCAATCTTCTGTGATACTTCTGAGAACAGGGCCACTGCCTGAGCGTTGCTCATCGCACGAATCGCTCGGACGGTGACAGGATTCTGATATCGGATCGTAAGCAGCTCGTCGATCTTGGATGTTTCATTGTCCAACTGGCTTTCTGGCAGCGGAGCAGGTACGAATGGGTCGCGATCGTTCAGAGGACTATACCGATCGTTGACAGGACGACGAGCCGGCATCCGGTCATAGTTGCGGTCATTTCGTCGATCTTCAACAGGAGCATAGGTTCTGTCAAATCGATCCTCAGCAGAGAAGTCATCCCGAGGAACGATGTCCTCTGTAACAAATCGGCCCCGGCTGCGTGAATCGAGTCGATCCAATGGCATCCGATCGTTTGTGCTATCAAGTGGAATTCGGTATCGAGTCTGCTCGCCACCGCGTGATCGAAGATTTGTGTTGTCTCGGTTAGTGCGGCGGAAAGGATCGGCAGGCATATCAGTGGTCATCCCGCGACGGGAAAACTCTGATAAGGTTGCTGGCATTTCAGGGAAGTCGTTGTCGCCAGAGACAACAGCTGGCCGCATCAATCGTGATCGAGTTGGGTAGCCGTCTTCGTCGGGAAACTGACCAAAGACTGAAGAAGTGGTTGCCATCGTCAGGATGGCCAGAGTCATCGTGAATCGGGTCGAAGCGTTCATGGTTCTATTCTCCTGTTTTGAATCCGTTCGAGTTGTTAGCAGTACAGTTCAGTGGGTTTGAGTTGAGGTGATATTTCTTCTTCTGATCTTGTTGTCGTTGCCTAAGCCACATGTGGGTATTGGTCGGAGACAACTCGCATCGCCGGTCCGAATGTCGCAGGGATGGCCGGGACTGGAGTCTCTTCTTCCACCAGCTCGCCTCGCATCACGCGAACGTTGGCTGGGGCTTCAATTCCAATCTTCACTGTGCCCTTTCCCGTCTTAATCACTTTGATAACAATATCATTCCCGATTCGGATGATTTCTGCCGGTTTTCGTGTGAGTACAAGCATGACTAGGTACCTCCTGTTTTATCTAATCTTCCAGACATCCAGTCCTGTCGACATCGAGCAGAATCTGTTGTTGTCATGTTGAATTTGATAATGCGAGTACTGTGCCAATTGTGATTTTGTTTTTCCGCATGCGACACATAACAACGCAAACAATTACCCTGAAACGCTTTATGTAGTTTTAATCGTGTGGCAATATCTGCCGATCAACGCATCCTGGTAATCTGTAGCTGGAAACGATTTCAATTCCGCTTTCTGCTGGCAAACTTTGCATTGTCATTTCGACAAAGCGCGCAACCAATCGGAGTGAACCTCAAGTTTCAAAGCGAACGTGCCGACGCGTTGCGTCCGCAATTGTTTGGAATGCTCTATCGACACGACAACCTTGAGCAGCCTGAACTGCAAGCTGTAACGGCTTCACGTATGTTCCATTGCTGACTTGATCTCAAGCTCAAGCGAATGCGAAAGGTGGCAGCCAGAATGACGGGACCGACGGAACTGATGGAAGTCACCGATCTTGCGTCACGGCTGCTGGAGGATGACAAAAGTTGTCTTGGGGGCACTGCTGCGTTCTTTCGGCGGCGGAATTCCGGCTCTGCTTCGTCGGCGCTTTTATGACGTTCTTCGCGAAGAAGACTTCGAAGACGTTCTCTCGATGGGACTCTTTCGACTCTGGAACGCGCGGCATCGGTATGACATCGCTCAGGCATCTCTCCGAGTCTGGTTGTATCGCATCTGTGAAAACGCGGCTCTCGCCGTATCTCGCACGGGCGGGTTGAGTGTTCAAATCAATCCCGATGAAGACGTGGCGTGGAGAGCGTTTGAGGTGTTCTCGAAGTTGCATTCGCCGAGGCTGGTGAATGTGAAAGTAGCAATCCGAAAGCCGAAAGCGGAGAGTGGAGAAACACAGGAGCCCAAATCTGAAGTTACCAATTTGAAATCTGAAATGCCAGATCCTCAGTTCCTCCTTTTCTCCAACACCATTTGTCAGGGCGAAGAGATCGGCCCAGTCTGCAGAGTGGCCGACGGGGAGAGTCCGCCGATAGAGATCACAGTCACCGCGACGCTGAACGGGCAACCGTGGAGTCAGACGATTGCAATTGAAAACGTCAAGGACGATGCCAGCTACTTGCCGCGTCACTGGGCCAAGCTGGAGATCGATCGATTGCTCGCCGAGAACGCAACGGAAAATCGTGAGGCGATTGTGGCACTGAGCAAGTCGATGTACGTGATGAGCCCCTTCACATCGCTGCTGGTGCTGGAGAACGTCGAGATGTACAACCAATTCAACGTCGACCGCGGCCGCAAGGACCACTGGGCGATGTATGCATGCCCGGAGCAAATCGAAGTCGTGGTTGAAAACCGCGATACGATTGATTCGACAGATTCAACCATCGACGGTGAGATTGCGACAACGGGCTCAAACGAGTCAGACGTGGCTTCAACCATCGTCCGCATCCCGCAACTGTCGTGGCCGATGCCTTCCCTGAACGATAACGGCGTTGAAGAACTCAGCAGGCATCCAATGTACTGGTCACGGTTCAGGCCTCTCGGCTTTCAGAAGAACAACTTGTGGTTGGAGCAAAACTCTGCTAGCGATTTTGTCACGCCACCCTACTTGAATTGTTTCACGTATCAGGGAGGTTGGAACTTGAATCCAATCCAAAATGAATGGGAGTCGAAGGATCTCTTCGAGTCGGCATACCCGAACGGTCCAGTGGCTGAGTATCGTCAGTATGTTCCGGCGATTCCCGAACTTCGAGCCGTCGACTTCGAGAACCTGCAACGCCTTCCACGATTCTCGACTTCGCCTGGCATTACGTCGAATGGAAAATAGCCATCAAATGCGATGTTCGGAACGAATTTGGGTTACTTTGATGTTGGTTCATCAGACGAATTCATCATTCCGCAGAACTCTGCTTCGTTCACCGCCCTAAGCAACATCGGGCTTGGCCCAAATGAATGGGTTCCGTTCTTCGGTGAGCAGTCAGTGGAAGGCTGGGATCTGAGCCGCGTCCAGTTTGAGCCTCCGCAGGAAAATATCAATGGCGCGGACTTAGCACCTTATTGACACGCAAAGCTGGGCGGAGTTGACACGCCTTCGCGAAAGACGCCGAATCCAGGAACAAATGCTGCCTCCAATAGAACGACAGACCGTTGCTGGTCTGAGCACCAGGATTTCGATTCATGTTCATGATGCGGAGTTCCAGAGTGCGATTCAGTAGCTTTCAACGTCCAGCGGCGTCAAGATCGCGATTAATCTGCCAGCGTTCCAGAGAGCCGGAATCTCCGAAAAGCAGTTGGTGTCCATTGATGTCGATGGCATCACAGTGAAAAGTGCTCTCAATTTGCTGCTGGATCAGGTCGGTGACCTCACTTATCGAATCACAGGCGACGTTGTAACGATTCGGCCGACTCTTTCGGCGAGAACAAAACGGTCGTCCCGGATTGCCATCATTCGTGAATACCCAGACTCACCGATCGAGTGCCGCTCAGCCGGGCGACGGAGGAAGTTTGGTTACTCTGCCTGTGCTTAGCGGTTCTGGACCGCAATCGCTTGCTGTCAGCCCAGGCATCTTCGTTGATCTGATGTCGCACGCGCCACGGTTGAATACATCAGCGGCCGATGCGTTGGCGGTGGTGGAAGCAGAAGCCAAACTTTCAAATCTCGAATTTCAAATCCGCCGACCGTCTCTTCCCCCCGAGATCGGGGGAGCCTGTCATCTCTGCGTCGGCACGGCCATGGCCGACGCGGTCCGACAGGCCGGATGAGGGGGTTGACGCGCGCAATGCCGCTTCAATTGATAAGCCCGACCACGCACAATCGCAGAGCCCCTTACAATGAACGAACGGTCGCGATCGTGCTGGTGTCTTCGCCATCTGAAATTTCAAATTTGAGATCTCAAATTCGCCAGTTGCGATTTCATCTGACCTTCGACGCGGAAGGCCGGTTGCTTGGCAAGCTGAAGTCGACCGACATCG
>JANMEV010000352.1:0-8566 GCA_031377305.1 Planctomycetota bacterium
TGGCAGCGAGTGCTTCAGCGGCTTTGATTCGGAGCCAAAGGTCTTCGTGCGACAGCGTCTTCTGCAGGGCATCGACGGCAGACGCTCCACGTCCGCGAAGGAAGATCAAACCCTGACAGGCTCCGTAACGAGCATCGAGGCCGGGAGAGTCGAGCATCTCGATCAAAGCTGCGACCGGAGCATTCTTGCGGCGTCCAATTGCCATTGCCGTTCGCTCGCGCACGACGGGCGACCAACAGCGAAGGCGTTCGAGGATTTGTTCGTCTGTCAGCGCATCGTAGAAACTGTTGCGGTCTTTGTTGTTCCAGCCACGACCGTCGAGGATGAGTGATTGGGCGGCGGCGGCATCGAGTTGCGTCACTGCAGCAGGCTGTTTGCCGGTGAGATAAAGCTTCTTCAACGGTATGGCATAGGCCAGCAGATAGCCGCCGGTGCTGTCCCAGCCTGCGAAGCTGTCTTCTTCCGGTTCCGGCGGGCCCTGATGCAGGAAATTTCCGTCCTTGCCGCGCGCGAGGTCGAAATACCAACTTCCAAACTCACTCATCCAAGCGCCGGTCGCCTGTGGTCCCGACTGGGCAACGCCCGGCATCGCCCAAAGCATGTTGAAATAATTACCGGTGTGTCCCGTGTCCCGCTCTGCTCCGTGGGAGGCAACGCTCATGCGAGAAAAGAACTCCGCGCCTTTCGATTCGCCAAGCAGGTTGAACAACACGGCGGCCATTCCGCACTTGCCGTTGTCCTCGTGGTTCTCAATCCAGGGATGATGGTCGCCGTACGGAATCGCGCCTTTGCCGATGTAGAAGCGCAGCAACTTGGCACTGCGTTCGATCGCCAGATCCAGGGCAGGGTCTTTCACGCCAGCCTCGCGGGCCATCACTAGCGAGATCGTCAGCGGCACACCGGGCGAATTCATCATTCCGTAGCCGCCGAGACGGCCGTCGGGCTTTGCGAACCCGTGGCCCCACGAGCCGACCGCGCTTTGACCATGAGCGGCTTCGAGCGCGAGTCGCGTTAAGCCTCGCATGACCGAATCATCACCCGTAGCGAGCTTGTATTCGGCCAGAAACATCATGACGTAGCCGTAATACCAAGTGGCCATCCCGTCGGTTCTGTAGTTCGCGGCCCACTCGGCTTCCTTCTTGATCAGCGGGAGGTAGTTTGGATCGCCGCTGGCTAACAGGGCAAGCGCATTGAGTGATCGTGGAATGGGATCCAACTTTTTGGCATAGGAAGGATTTGCCATCCGCTTGGCGAGATCTCTGCACCCTTGTTCGAGAATGAGCTTTGACTTCGGGCAATCAAAAGGAGCCGTAGCGCCATAACTTCCAAGCACCGGAAGCTTCACGATGACTTCCGCCGAGTTTCCTGCGCGCGAACGGGTCAGGCTGAGATTGCCTTGGCCCGCTTCTGATTCGGCAAGGGTCAGGGCCTTGCCCATTTCGGTGCGAGGGTCATACGAAAACGGCTTGCCGCCGACCCCAAGAATCGAGTCACCGGCAACAAAGACGCCGTCAGCGGGGGAACCATCCTCAACTCCGGTGACTGTGATCTCGCGGGCATCAGAAGTGACCATCTTGTCACAACGAATCCAGCCCCGCAGGCCCGTCGCACCCAGATTCCAGTCGTGCTCAGCGCCTGCGGCGAAGCTTGAACCATACGCCGCGAAAACGACGGTGAGTGCGACAAAAATGAGTCTGATTTTCATGCGGATCAATTCTCTGGTTGGAAAGCGGGCCTGGTCATGAAGTCTGTGCTTGACGCAGGTTGAATGTAGCTGACGCGGAGAGAAACGTCATCCATGACATCGATGAGTATAACGCCGAGCACCTTGCGGATGAGACTATGACGGACATGACTTAACGTGGCACCGTCCGATAAGCGACTTCAGAACCCAGACACATCATCCACCTGTTTACGTAGCAACCTGGCGAGTCATGTCTTATGCCTGTAGACGCTTGTTCATGTGCCCCTTGAAACGCACATTGAGCCATACGCCCGATGTTCTCGCGACTTGTTGCTCTCCGCCAACTCTTCTGCGCCCGCCAAAATGGTTCGTTATCTTCCGGCTATCCTTGTGCTGTCCTGCCTGGTCGTTGATGACTGTGTTGCCGATGATCCTTCGTTCGAAAGGGATCTCCAGCCCTGCTTTCAGACGCATTGTCTTTACTGTCACGGCTCAGAAAAACAGGAGGGGGAATTTCGGATCGATACTTTGTCTCGCGAAGTCGGGATGCAGGATACTTCGCACTGGGCCGAGATTATTGAACGCATTAATTCAGGTGAGATGCCGCCCAAAGATGCAAAGACGCAACCATCGGCGGTCGAAAGCGCGAAGGTTGTGGAATGACTGGCGGCTCGCATCAAAGAGGGCGAAGCGGCACGGATGGCTCGGCGTGATCGAGTTTCCTATCACCGGCTGACACGGGAGGAGTGTGTCAATTCGGTGCGAGATTTGATCGGCGTCGAATATGACGCATCGGATCCCGGCGGCTTGCTGGAGGATCCGGAACGGTATGGCTTCGAGCGATTGGGGTCCGTGCTGACTCTGTCCGCAACACACATCGAAAAATTCATGACAGCGGCCGAAATTGTGCTGGCTGAGGCGTACCCGGACAAGAAGGTGGAGTATCTCGACCTCAGTCACCGCGCAGTGGAGATGCGGCCCGGGCAACCCCATTACGAGCGGCTGGAAAAGGCAGGGCTGTTCAACAAAGCGCGTTTTCCAATGTCGACTGCCGGTGAACTGTTTCGCGCATCGAGTCCCTTTCACGGACCTGGCCGCAATTTTCCCGGCCCCGGAATTCATGAGATCAGCTACACCGTCTGCGGGTTGAAGCCGGAAAATCAAAGGCCACTACGAATGTAGGTGTACGAACACAAGCTGGATCGAGTTCTGTTCGAACAGGACATCATCGCGCCGGAGGACAACCCGATGACGGTGACCTTTCGAGCCCATCTCGTGCGTCATCCCGAGATTCATGTGATCAACATCGCCGCCGGCCCACGTCATCCGCGAAAAAACGAACAAAATCGGATTACCAGCAGGAGGCGCCAGCGAGTGACTCGGGAATTCACTTGCTGGTGCTGCGTGCTGGTATATGCTCACCGGCTGCTCGCCTTATTGCTCTCCATTGTTGCGTGTTTCTTGTGCCTCGCAAATGCCATCGCGCAAGAGCCTCAATTCCGCACTGATGACGGCGCGGATAAGAAACTGCCGTGGTTCAAGTTCTTGGACGGCCAGTTTCCTTCGGAAGGTTCAGCTCACTACAGCCAGGGCGATCTGATCCGCATGGATCACCAGGAACGGCAGTTTGTGATTCGTGTCGATCGAAACGACTCACAGAATCGGCGCGACTGGGATCTGCCACTGCCGCTGGACATGTTGCCATACGGTTCCATCTACTACAACGGAGCCTCCGCTGCTTTGTGCGATATCTCATTGGGCAGTCATCTGCACACATGGTGCTACCTGAAGGATGAATCGGACGAACGCCCGCCATTGGCTGTGTTCTATGATCGGATTTCACCGGAAGCCGAGTTCAGACGCTGCATTCGTGTCGAAGACGATTTCAGCTTCAGCATGAAACAGCAACCACTTTGGAGAATTGACAGCGTTGATCTGGTGAAAAGAGACTCACAGCCACGTTGTTACAGGACGGAAAGCCGGTGAGTGATCCGAAGCTTTTTGATCTGCTCGGCCGGACGCGAGTTTACAAGGAGCATGGATTCGGAACGCTGGAATCAGTGGCTAAGGATCAGTTGGTGCTGTTCAATCTCAGGTGGGCAGGATTGTTTGGACCGGGTCGCATCGAGGAAATATATCTCGATGAGATCAGCAGAAAACTGGCGATCGATCAACAGATGGAACGTCATCAACTGCATATTTGTGAACGGGGATTGCCAGCCTGGGTAGACGCCGTGGATGATAAGAAGCAGTTAAAGACGCGACCGAACGATCGGGGCAGGTGATAGCCAGAATCGGACGAAGTGATGAAATGTTTTCCCCGAAAGTTTTGGAGCGTTTTTGTAACGCGTGCTTGTCCACAAGATCAGAAGTGGTAGTATCCTGTCGTCGTGAGATCATGGTAAAGCGTTGCACCTCAATTCGTTCCTGCAAACGGCAAGAAGTGGGATGCAGGGTCAGACAATCCCCCTCTCTACGCTTGACGAATTCCTCAGCCCAGCCGCTCGAGCGTGGACATCACGACTCCCGCAGTCTGGGCTTTTTTGTTGCGCGGATCGCATCTGTGACTCGGCGCATTAGCAGTACCCCAACGTACGAAAGAAATTGCATGTCATCTCGTTTGCTCGAAGGAAAAGTGGCACTGGTTACAGGCGGTGGTCGAGGACTTGGTCGAGCGTTCGCGGAGCATCTTGCGTCGTTGGGATGCCTGGTGGGGGTGCATGGTATGCGAGAGAATGGGCCATCGGAATACGGTGAAGGCACCACTCTGACTGAGACGGCTCGTCAGATTGGCGAATCGCATCGTGTAAAGACGTGCCGAGTGCTTGGCGACCTGACGAATGCCGATCACGTAAAGCAGGTGATCTCCAGCGTCGTTTCTGAACTCGGTCCGATCGACATTCTCGTGCATAATGCAGGGGGAGATATCGGGGCTGCTGGTGGTAAGCCAAACCCTAACGATGCCGTTGAGATCAAGCTGGAAGACATTCGAGCCGTCCTTGATCGAAACCTGCTCAGCACAATTCTTGTCTGTCAGGAGTGTGCACGCGTGATGATGCCTCGCAAGACCGGGCGAATCCTGACGCTGAGTTCGATTTCTGCCTTCAAAGGCATTGCCAACAGTTCGATCTACGCGACGGCAAAGGCGGGCGTTGTGGAGTACACTCGATGTCTTGCCGAGCAATTGCGATCTCACAATATCAATGTCAACAGTCTGGCTCCTGGCGATACACGCACTGGCCGGTTCCTGGGCACTCGGAAAGTTGAAGATTCACGACTGGTCACGGACGGAACGCTGGATCGAATTGGCATGGTTGATGAAGTCACCCGTGTCGTCGAATTCTTCGCCGGTCCGCTGGGTGCCTTCGTCACCGGACAGGTGCTTCGAGTCGACGGCGGCACGCAGATCTGGCCAGCCTAACTGGACAGGGTCATGCTCATGGTAAGCCGTACATGTTCGATGGACTTCAAGTGTGGGTGAAACCTCGAGACAGTCCAGTCCGGCATATGTTCAAGAGTCTTGTTCGTGTTTTGCAAACTATGGCGTTGTCCCATTAAAGTCAACATCATGCGCAGAGACTCAGCGTTGGCAGCAATTTCTGCTGAAGCTACGCAGGCGTCCAGCTTGCCTGTAAGGAACAGGTTTCCCACGACGCAAACCCGCGACTGAGATTCCGGATCAATGGTGCTTTCGAGCAACCAACGCAGCCGATGCCCTTTGCTGGCAACACATATCGGACTCCCGGCCTTGTTCGTTCGGCCCGTCAGTCGCAACTGCAAGACTTTGTATGATGCTTTCAGGGAACAACGACTATGCCGATGGAACTCTTTGCAGTTCGCAGCACACTCCTGGGCCTCTGCGCAATTGCGATTACTTTCAACGTCGCAGTTGCACAAGATTCGCCGCCCAACCTTGAGTCTGTGCTTGAACGACTCGATCGTATCGAGCGTGACAACCAGCAGTTGCGAGAACAGGTGGCTCGCTTTGAAGAATCTGGCGCCTTCAGCGAAAGCAACGGCCACAGCGACAAGCAATTAGCAACAGACGTTCAGCCATTCGATTCGTCCGCGAAATTGGACACCGACGACACGTTCCGACTCATTCTCTACAAACCTGTCGATCCCAGAGTTCTATTCGCATCGGGTTCCGTCGCACCACTGATGACCGAGGATGACGTACGCACGATTATCAGCGAGGCAACCTACCATCAAGCTCCGGCAGATTCTGAAATCAATGGCACATCGTCAGAAGATTCTTTGCAGGACAAGCGCATTGCCGAACTTGACAAGGCCCTCAAAGCGTTCCAGGCAAAGACCAGCGCGAAGACTTACCCGAGCGTTACAGTCAACGGTGTTTTTCAGGCCGATGCAGGCTGGATTCATCAGGACACTGACAGCGAAAAGCAATACGGTCAGATTCAGGATGGAGCGGACTTTCGTCGGGCTCGACTGTCCGCCAAAGGCAGCGTGACGGAAACGACGAACTATTTCTTTCAAATGGACTTTGGATTCTTCGGTCGCCCCACTTTCACGGACGTCTGGGTTGAGCAAACCAAGGTACCGTTTTTCGGCAACATCAGGATCGGACAGTGGAAGCAACCATTCGGTCTGGAAACAGTGAGCAGCTTTCGGTACACGACGTTTATGGAACGCAGTGTTCTGTTTCAGCCATTCACGCCGTTTCGCCATATTGGGATTGGATTCTATGATCACTCGGATGATCTGACGACGACCTGGGCTGCGTCAGCCTTTCGTTCGGGGCAGGATCAGTACGGAGCGACTCTAAGTTCCGACGGTGGTTATGGTACGTCGGAGAGACTGACATGGGTTCCATCCTGGGAATGTGATGGAAAGAACTACGTGCATCTGGGAGCGGGCCACTTTTTCAATTCGCCTCCGAGTGACTCGGTCAACTTTCGCACAATCCCTGAGTTTTTTATCGGTGCCAGCGGTGCTGGAGCGGTGGGAACAAGCGGCCAGGCCGTGCCCGGCGGAGCGAACGGAACACCATTTTTCGTCTCTACGGGCAATCTGAGTGTTCCCTGCTACAACGTTCTCGGGAGCGAGCTGTTGTGGGTTGAGGGGCCAGTCAGCTTGCAGTCAGAAGCGATGGTCAACCTGGTAAATCAAACGAGTGGGTCAACGGCTGTTCTGCCCGGCGCATATGCTCAAATGGGCTACTTCCTGACTGGCGAACACAGGCCGTACGATCGCAAAACGGGATCGATTGACCGAGTCATTCCAAAGTCAAACCTTGGCTTTAATGGAACGACCTGTCATTCGGGAATGGGGGCCTGGGAAGTGGCCGGTCGCTGGTCGTACCTCGATCTAAATGACTCGGCCATTCGCGGCGGCACGATCATGGACTACACGGCTGGCGTGAACTGGTACTGGAATCCATACACAAAGATGGTCTTCAACTATGTCCACGCCGTTTCAGATACTGCTGCCTTCCCGAAAGCGGAATCCGACATGTTCGGCGTGCGTGCGCAGCTCGATTTTTAATGCTGTGCTCGCCGTCGCTTCCTGGCCATCGCAGTCCAGAAATCAGTGAGGCAAAGGCATTCCCGATGTTCTAACGGAGCTCGTCGCGACTATTTGCCCCACGGCAGGGTCTCCAGCAGCCACCAGCACGGTTTCCAAACGCCATGCTGCAGACCGAAGCGAGCCTTTACGACGTCACTGATCATGGAAGCAATCTCTTCGGGCGAGTCACTGACGTAGAAACGATCCACGTCCGCCATGCTGATGGTACCCTCTTTCACCATCGTATCACGCAGAAATGTGAGCATCGGATTCCAATAGGCTGATCCTGCAAGAACGATCGGGAAGTCCTCGATTTTTCGAGTCTGGACTAGAGTGGCAATCTCAAAGAGCTCGTCGATTGTCCCGAATCCGCCGGGCATCGCCACGAAAGCGTACGAGTACTTGGCCAGCATCAGTTTACGGATGAAGAAGTACCGAAAGTCCACAAACGTATCGAGGTATGGATTGGCAGATTGCTCCATCGGCAGAACAATGTTGCATCCAACACTCCGACCTCCGGCGTCTTTTGCGCCGCGATTCGCAGCTTCCATCACGCCGGGTCCGCCCCCGGTCATCACGGTGAACCCTGCGCGGGAGATATGTTCGCCGATTTGGCGGGACAGCTGATAGTACGGATGAGACTCCTTGAAGCGAGCCGATCCAAAGACAGTGACACAGGGGCCCACAAAATGCAGGCGGCGGAACCCTGTGATCATTTCACGAAAGGCCCGCAGCGACATCATCAACTCGCGAAACCGCGACTGCGGACCGTTGAGAAATCGAGCCTGGGTCGTCTGAACGGCGGTGCGATTTTCCGTGCTGGGTCGAATCGGTTTCAGGGAGCCCTCGGTCTTCGTGTCCATGTCAGTCATTTGTTCCTGGTCAGTCATTTGTTCCTGGTCGAGCAACCAATGGGCGCAGTCGGCGGATGCGATGAGCCCAGAAAAAGAGCCGATGTCTGATGAGACATCGGCCTTGTGGCAGAATGCGAACACTGGGAGGCGATTGAAACTGTAGGCTGCATTCCGCCGAAACGAGAAAGGATTCGCACCTCTACGTTGATTTTTTCGTCAGTTGGTCATCAACTCACCCATCTCAGGCAACGCTTCCGCATCGCCAGTCAGTTTGAAGGGGCGACGGGCAACTTCTTTACCGGAGCTTTTCAGCACAAGCCAGTAGCTTCCGGGAATGAGCTTGTTACCGGTATCGTAGGTGAAGTTGGCAAACATTTGTTCTCGAGTCACAAACACACCAGCGGTATCAATGATTCGATGCTGTTCGTCCTCCAGATTGCATTCGACCCACAAATCTTCATGAGGCGGGTTGACATTGCACTGAGCGATAATCGTGGCACCG
>JANMEV010000364.1:0-8196 GCA_031377305.1 Planctomycetota bacterium
ACGATGAACCGATCGCCGCAACGCGCATGGACGACGGCACGGATGTGAACTTTGGATCTTTGTCGACGAAACTAATTAACTGGCTGGCCGGTCAGCACGATTGTGCAGTCGCCACAAGTCATCGCGTCATCGGAATCGAAAAGGCAGCGGATGGCTGGAACGTCCGAGTGAAGGACCTTCGTCGGAATGAAGTTCGAGAGAGCTCGGCAGCATTCGTTTTCATTGGGGCCGGTGGTGGAAGTCTGCCCCTGCTGCAGAAATCGGGGATTCCTGAAAGCAAAGGATTCGGTGGATTTCCGATCGGTGGCCAGTGGCTGGTTTGCGACGATCCGAAAATCGTGGCTCAGCATCAGGCCAAGGTCTATGGCCAGGCACAGGGCGAAGCGCCAACGATGGCTGTACCGCATCTGGATACGCGGGTGATCGACGGCAGGAAGGCTCTGTTGTTCGGCCCATTCGCGGCGTGGACGACTCGCTTCCTGAAAGAAACAGGACGCCTGACCGATCTGCCGTTTTCAGTCCGTCCTGACAACATTGCTTCACTGTTGAAGGTCGGAGCTTACAATCTGCCGCTGGTGAAATACCTGATTCAGCAGGGGCTTCAGAGCATGGAAAGTCGGATGCAATTGCTCCGCACATTCTATCCCGAAGCCGACCGGAAAGACTGGCGATTGATGGACGCAGGAATTCGCGTTCAGGCAATCAAGCGGACGGACGGTGAGGCCGGGATCGTTCATTACGGTACGGAGATTGTCACGAACAAAGAAAAGACCATTGCCGCACTTCTCGGCGCGTCTCCCGGGGCCTCCGTGTCCGTCGCGTTGATGCTTCAAGTCATTCAGGACTGTCTTCCCCACGTTCTTGAACACGCGGATTCCGCCAAAACGCTTGGCCGCATGTTTCCGACTTACAAGTTGGACCTGTTGTCTCCTTCCTCAATCCACGAGTTCCGAGACAACCACGCGCGATGTGACCAAATACTTCAATTGAAACCTTGTGACTGATGAAGACCGTCCAGACAGACCAGCCGCGCCTTGAGTTATCCCATTTGCACTCATCACGGCGCCCCGTGGATAGATCCAGCTTGATAGCGACGACACAATCTGTGTCTGGTCTGCGTCGCGTGCTGTATCTGTTGTCAGCCGGTGGGTTCTTTGTATTGGCTATCGCTGGTGTAATCGTGCCGGGGCTGCCGACAACACCATTCCTGTTGCTGACGAGCTACTTTCTCATGCGGTCTTATCCACGACTCAACGAACGCTTGCTGAAATCGAAACTTTTCGGCGCGATACTTGTCGACTGGCAGGTCAAAGGCGGAATTCGCCACGATGTTAAGGCTAAGGCAATTTCCGTTGTCGTAATCGCGATTGGCTGTTCTGTGTACTTCACGCAATTTTCACTCGTCCCGGCGCTGATTGTCTCTGTTTTTGCAGGCATTGGCATCTTTGTCATCCTGAAGCTGCCAGAGCCGCGTGATTGACGTCACGCTGTTCGCTTCGGTCAGCCAGCCATCTTTCCAACTCTCGCCAACAAACGATTTGCGGCGGAAATACCACTCTGTCACGCGGCTTCGACGCGATTGCCGAGGCACAAGTCGCCGCAAAGACCGACGTTCAGCGCGTCATCAAACAAGCATTCTTTGTCAACGTATCGGCGTCGCCGCAGACCTGAAGTGAAAAAAGGCTGTCGATTACCAATCGTCGACCTTTATCGCAGCGTATTCTTTCACAATCAGGTAATAACCAAACCAAATCTGAATGCGAGCACAGTTAAGCGCAGAAGCCTGCTCCGGTGAGACCGACCGACGCGACTTTTCGTCCCGCCGTTCACTGCTCCGGTCAGATCGCCCGAAGCGGCGATGAATTGAATTGCCGTCGTCATGGTGGTCATGGCCGAGTCTCTCTATCCGCACCAAACCGCGGCATAGCAGATCTGCATTTGCGAGCGGTCATTTGAACATTGGACTTCCCAGTGATGAACACATCGTAGCCACCAACAAACCGGGCAGAATTCCGATCGGTTTTTTGAACTCGTCTACCTTTTCGTTCGGTACAGAATCCGGTACTGAATTTGTTGTAAAGCGTTGCAAAACATTACGGAATGCGGCACGTGCAGCCGCTGATGGCAGAACGCCGCATTCGACGTCAGTGCTGAATCAGTCGCCAGTTACGATTGTCTCCCGCTTCATTTTTTGGTCGAGACAGGTAGATGCGCCGCTCTGCCGACGGAAAAGCGAACTTCGCCACGCTGTCGTTCGTGCAAACTCACTGAGGTGATTCTGCGATAGTTGGCCTATTCGCCGATGAGCAATTGCGCGGCGGGATTCTCAATGGCATTGACAAGTGCCTGCAAAAATCGAGCGGCTGGCGCACCGTCAACAACGCGATGATCGAATGTGAGGCTGAGTGTCATCATCTCCTGAGCTGTCACTTCCCCAGTCGCCGAAAACACCGGTTGTTTTCGGATCGCTCCAAGACCAAGGATGGCGGTCTCAGGAAAATTGATGATCGGGGTAAAGGCATCAATTCCAAAGCTCCCCAAATTGCTGATCGAGAAAGCCGCATCCTGCAGATCGGTGCCCGACATTCGACCGGCGCGAGCCTTTTCGATCAGCCTCGCAGACTGCTGACAGATTTCCGCCAGACGCTGAGTCGACACATTTCGAAGCACAGGAACCAGTAGTCCTTCAGTAGTGTCGACAGCGATTCCGATGTGCAACTGATCTGGGTCAGGAATCACGATGGCATCTCCATCCCAGCGCGCGGCGAGCGTCAGATGATGACGAAGCGTCATCGCCACAAGCTTCGCCACGATATCATGAATTGCAGGAACCGGTGCGTGGCCGGCGGATTTGAACTGCTGGCGCAGGCTCAGCAGATTCGTCGCAGTGGCTCGACTGGTAATGGTCACCGGCACCGTCTGCCGCACACTTTCTGTCAGTCGAGCGGCAATCGTCTGACGACGACTGGACAACGGAACTCGTCTGCTCCCCGAAACGCTGGAGGGCACTTCGTCGGGTGGATCTGACGTATTGTGTTTCGAAGTCGTCAGAATGGCATCGGTTGACCGATTGGTCGCTGCCGCTAAAACGTCCCGTTCATGAACTCGCCCGTTGCGGCCTGTTCCGGCAATCGTTGTCCAGTCAAGTTGCAGTCTCTTCGCTGCCCGTCGTGCTCGTGGTGTTGCAACACCAGAGAATTTCTCGTCGTATGGTCGTACGGTGCTGGTGACGCCGGATACTTCGCCGGATGATCGAAGGCTGCCCGTGCTGATCTCGCTCAACTTGTGTTCGCTCAGACTCTGCGAGGCCCTGAGAACATCATCTTCAGTGATTCGCCCCGCAGGACCGGTGCCAGCAATTCGATGCACGGGAACGTTCAACTGTCGAGCCAGTCGGCGAACGGTCGGTGATGCGGCAATGGACTCCTGCGGCGTTGCTCTGCGTTCAGCAAACGCAGGATCACCTGATCCATCGGCACTGGCCTTTTCGATGGCTGGTAGCCACGGCAAAGGTTCCCCTTCAGCAACCAGATACCCGACCAAGGCGCCGACCTTTAATACACTTCCGGACGCCGGTCCCGAGGGTGGAATGCGAAGGATGCCTTCGTCGAGTGCTTCGATTTCCTGAAGTGCTTTCTCGCCCTCCAATTCGAATAACGATTCGCCGCGTCGAACGGGATCACCATCCTTCTTCAGCCAGCCGGCAAAAATTCCTTCTTCCATCGACCAGCCGAGTCGCGGAATAGTGATTTCAAACGCCATGGTAGGAACTCTCTTGAAACAAATTCTCGATGCCGCCTCAATTGACGTGCTGATCACTCGGCCATCAAATCAAGGATCGCTGCTTTCACATCGTCAGCCGACGGAACCAGCGCAGATTCCAGCGGCGGACTATACGGTGTCGGAGCAAATGCGCCATTCACTCGACGGATCGGTGCGTCCAGATCATTGAAGCCCTGGTCCGAAATCTGAGCCGCCACTTCTGCACCCAGTCCAAACGCGGCCGGTGTTTCTTCGACAATCAAAAGTCGACCGGTCTTTGCCACCGACTTAAGAATTGTGGCCGTATCCAACGGTGAGATCGTTCGAGGGTCGATCAACTCAACGGAGATTCCAGACCGCTGCAGCGAATCACAAAGGCCCAGTGTTACCGAGACCATTCGAGCCAGTGCCACCACGGTGACGTCCGTGCCTTCGCGGACGACAGCGGCCTGTCCAAAGTCAATTTCATAATCCTGCTCGGGGACGTGGCACTTCTGAGTCAGGATCTCTCGATGCTCGAGGAACATGACTGGATCGTGACACCGCAACGCTCTCAGCATCAATCCCTTTGCATCGTACGCATTCGATGGCACGACGACTCTCAGTCCCGGCACTTGTCCATACAACGAATGGTAACTGCCGGAGTGATGCGTCGCGGCCGAATGACCGATCCCGATGCAGCCTCGCATAAGAACCGGCATCTTCAGTCGCCCACTGGACATGTACTGCATCTTGGCGATCTGATTGATGATCTCGCCAATGGAATCCAGAATAAAGTCCGCAAACATAAAGTCGATCACGGGACGAGTCCCGGTCATCGCAGCTCCGCCAGCAAGTCCGACAAACCCACGTTCGCAAATTGGTGTGTCACAAAGTCGATCGGGGCCATGCAGATCATAGAGTCCGGGAGTCGTCCGAAAATTTCCGCCCCGTTTTCCAATACCTTCACCCATGACGAAAATCGTCGGATTGCGGCTCATCTCGCCCGCAAGAGCTTCGACCGTGGCCTGCGTGAAAGTGATGTCGCGAGACTCTGCTGCCGCGACAATACGAGCGGGCAGCTGGCTCACCGAAGTTGGTGACGGCGAGTTGTAGACGAATGATGTGGCCGACGACTTTTCCGGGTAATCGCTATTCTCTGCAAAAGTACGAGCTTCCCCGACCATGGCCAGCACGTCTGCTTCAATCTGCTCCATGGCAGACTGCAGGGATTTTGGAGCCGCCATTTTCAGGCGTATGATTGGGCATTTCTGCTTCCAGTCCTCAACCTCTTCACGAGTCCGATATGTGAAGTCGCCCATTCCTTCCGCGTGAGCGCGAGTGCGGTACGTTTTGCATTCAATGAGTGTCGACCCCTGTCCTGAACGAGCCCTTGCCACGGCCTCCCCGGCAATGCGAAGAACTTCCGCGACGTCGTTCCCATCCACTTCGAATCCTGGCAAACCGTATCCCGCGGCCCGTCCTGCAACAGTGGGCGAACCGCTGGAATACGAGAACGGTACCTCGGTGGCGTATTGATTGTTCTCACAGATGAACAGCGTCGGCAACTTCCAGATGCTCGCCATATTCAAGGCTTCATGGAACGCGCCATTGTTCACCGCCCCATCTCCAAAAAATGCCACTGCCACATTTCCGGACTTCAGAATCTTTGCGCTGTAGCCACCACCACATGCCTGCAGCATGCAGGGTCCCACGATGCCGCTTGTTCCCATCATGCCGATTTCAGGAGAGAACAAATGCATGGAGCCGCCGCGTCCTTTGGAGCAGCCGGTCACGCGTCCAAACAACTCAGCCATCAGTTCACGCGGAGGCATCCCTTTGGCCAGAGCGTGTCCGTGCCCTCGATGCGTACTAAAGACGGTGTCCACCGTTGTTAGATGCGCGCAAACTCCGGTTGCGACGGCTTCCTGCCCTACATAGGTATGACACGCGCCATGAATGAGCCCTCGTTGATGACAACGAGCCAGCTCTTCCTCCGTGTGTCGAATGATCAACATCGTGCGATACAGTGACAGCAGTTCGTCATGAGTCATAAAGCGTTAGATCCTGCGACTGGTTATAGTAAGCTGGCGTTTCAGCGGTGACGAGGTGATCCGAATCATGCTGCAGCCAGGAGAAGTCACAGCATCGCCAATCACGTCGTCCACATTTCGGAAGGTAGAATGGAGACAGCAGTCGCATGAATGCCTCAACGCCCGCCATGAAAAGATTGAACGGTCATTGACTGATGTCCGGGAGTTCCACCTGCGTTCATCGCCATGTTGCCACCGTCCAATGGAATAATTGCCCCGGTGATCCATGTGGATGAATCTGATGCAAGCAGAACGGCCAGACCCTGAATATCGTTCGGCTGCCCGAGACGGCCGATCGGAATTCCGCTGAGGAATCTACCAGCAAGCCCGGGGTCATCCTTCATTCGAGCTTCGAGGCTGGGATTGATGACTTGCGCGGGTGTCACGCAATTGACGCGGACTCCGCGGTGACTCCATTCGGTACTGAGTTCCCGAGTCATCTGAATGACGGCCCCCATGGCCATGCTGTACGCAATATGTCCTCGACCCAACGCTGTTGAACTGGCCAGCGAGCCAATGTTCATGATGGACCCGGTTCCCTGGTGGAGCATGCGACGACCGGCTTCCTGACACATCGCAAATCGACCCACGACCAGGTTCTGAAGAACTCGGTGCAGATCTTCAATTGTCAAATCTTCAGGCCGAGCCAAATGTCCATCGCCCGCAATATTGCCAAGAAAATCGACACGTCCAAATTCAACGTCGACCTGAGTAAACAGCTCTGCGATCGCCGTTGGATTAGACACATCGCAGTCAGAAACGGCTGCTCGCCGCCCCATTGCGCGAATGTCTCGGGCCGTGGATTCTGCACCGTCCCGATTGCGATCGATCAGCATGACGTCGGCTCCGCAGCCAGCAACCGCCAGCGAGGTCGCGCGACCAAGTCCCTGAGCAGCTCCGGACACAACTGCTATTTTTCCCGACAAGTCAAACAAACTCATGCACCACCATGGAAAGAAACATCGCAATGGAATGAAACTCAAGAGCCAGAAAACATCGGCAAAAGTTTGGCCCAAAAAACCAGGATCGCCAGCGCTGAATAAAACAGCCCACAGGAGGCCAGACCGATTCGCTGATACCATTTTGGTCTCAAGGGCTCCGGAAGCAGCCGACAATTGATCCACAGAATATGAAAGGCCGTAAACGCCAGAGCCACGTTGTTAAGATTCGCAATAACTGTCACCATCACTTCCGGAGCATTGCCGACGGTCAGAAACAGCGTGGCCACCACAAAAGTCCAGACGACGTAAAAGGCAAGAATCGCATAGTACAGATAATGCACCTGATTCGTACGCAGCCGCTGACGAACTTTCGGACTGCCTGACCACAAAATGTCGGTCCATCGTCGAGCGAAGTCGTCGACGATCGACATTTGGCTGGGAAGAAACACAATCAGACCGACCACCAGCGACGCCGTCCAGAGGATCGGTGCCCACCTTCCCAGTTCGGTCGTCTGACGAATCCCGTCCGCAGCAATCAATGGCTGAGAATACGCAATCTTCTGACCGTACATTGCTGAGTTCCGAGCAAACTCAATCGACATCAACGCCGGAAGCGCCATTCCCATGAAACACCCCGGCACCCAGACCAGCAGTTGATCGGCCAGAATGTACTTCCACCAGCCCTGCCAGCGTTCCATGTTCTTAGGTGTCAGCGGAAACACTTTGCCGACATGACTGAGAGTCACGCTTCGTCCTCCGACGGCGCTGGGGATCGCACCGACTTCGCTGCCCATGCCCCAGCCTTTGTCACGGACGAAGTTGGAATATGTGGAATTGCTCAGCCCGCCGCCGCCTGCATAACCCGCGAACGCGCCCAGCATGGCGATGTTTCCAAGTGCGAGGACCGGCAATGTTCCGTCGGTCCAGAGTGACACGAACACATTGGTGACGGTGTCTTTTCCGGCAGCATCCTGCGTGGGCATATTGCCAAATTTCAGGAAGCCGCTGAAGACATTTATCCAGCCGTCGATTCCGACAAAGAAGAAGCCGAGAAACAGGCAGAAGCCAAGAACGGCGAACACTTTGATCGTCATAACAACCTGAAGAGTGTTGTAAACCTTGCCTCCAATCAGCACCGGCAAGACAACTGCGCCCAGACAAAAATAGGCGATCGCATTAACCAGAAAAGCATCCTCCCCAGTCGGAGGACGATCCAGCCAAAGTGTGGCGATCAGCACAGCGGCGTTGGTGGATAATCCGGGAATAAAGAAAGAGAGACTCAGGATCAGTGTAACCCCCATCCAGAAGGCTGGCCCAGGTGCGGTGCGCATGAAGCCGGTAAAGACAGGTTCCCCACAGTAAAGGGCATAGCGTCCAGCTTCGATGTTATAAAACGCCTGAGTGACGATGGCGATCGTTGC
>JANMEV010000404.1:0-11954 GCA_031377305.1 Planctomycetota bacterium
CTGAGGCTTGGTTCGGACGGCTGGCCTGTCAATCCCGATGACACCCATATCAGTGTTCGATTCGGGGCGACAAATACGTTCGTGTTGATCGTATCGAGTTATCTCGTTGTGGTTGCTCACGAGGCGATGGCTCAGCGAAACTTCGACAAGGCTCGAAAGTACCTGTTGGGCACGCTGATTCTTGCTGTGCTGTTCCTTGGCATCAAGGGTATGGAATACTACGGCAAAATTTCCCATGACATTTTGCCTGGCCACATTGCTGAAACGCCAACACAGGCCATTCAGAAGGTCAGCAAAGAACTGGAATACGTGGTTAGAAAGCAATTTAGAGAATACACGAACAAGGGTGTTGTGGAAACGGTGCGTCCGGATGACATCGTAAGCATCGCGAATCAGATTGCTGCCCTTCCAGAAACGCCTCTTCCGGCACCTGAAAAGGTCTCCGGTGTGTTGTTTCAGGACTTTCAGAGAACAGCACCGAAGGATGCCGAACTGTTTCGGGAATGGATGAATTTGCATCAGCACATTGTCGCGAATGTGTCTCTGACGGTGCCGGCTGTTCCTGCAGAGTACCTGGTTGCACGTGGAGCGTTGAAGAAAGGCGAGAAGCTTCCAGAATTGAAGTATGAGGAAGTCAAGGCGCTTTTAAAGAAACTGAAAGCCGACGAAACGTACGGTGGAATTGTGTCGGCTGGCGTCTTTGACCCTCACCCTGTTGTTTACGGAAATATTTTCGCTTCGTGCTATTTCATCATGACCGGATTTCATGCGATTCACGTGATCGTAGGTATGATCCTGTTCGTGATCGTACTGAAGCAGGGCAGCAACCTTGATGAAAAATGGACGGACTTTGTGGAGAACAGTGGTCTGTATTGGCACTTTGTTGACCTGGTGTGGATCTTTCTGTTTCCAATGCTTTACATCATCTGAGCGAACTGGTTTCGTCCTGACGCCTGATTAGTTGTTGGCTCCTTTGTTTTGGCAGGTTCTTCAATGTCGCACGACACTCACGATACGCATCACGTAAACTACCTTCTGATCTTCGGTGTACTCTGCGGTTGTACACTTCTGTCGGTAGTCTTCGATGTACTGCCATTCTCCAAAGCCATCACTGGCGTTTTGGTCCTTGCAGTGGCATGTGCCAAGGCGCTGTGTGTGATGATGTTCTTTATGCACCTGAAGTTCGAAGGCAACTGGAAGTACGTTCTGCTGGCCCCAACCACAATCCTTGCGATCGGCCTTCCGATTGCTCTGTTCCCTGATATCGGACGTTCCTATTACACCAACACAGCTCCCCAGACTGGGGTTTGGGCCAACGAAATCAGCGAGTTTCAGGCTCACCATGATGCTGAGGTTGGCAAAAGCGAATCGCCGAGTCCGGCCCAGGTGGAGTAGAGATCCACAGGTGTCACAGGTCTGATAGGATCGATTTTGATAAAGCCCGGCCTCGTCGTGATGCCGGGCTTTTTTGTTCCAACAGGTTCAATCGAATGAGTGAATCAGCCTGATGTCTGAGTTTGCCGTGATAGCCGAGGCTCTGAGCTACGCTTACGGCTCCTGTCGTGCCCTGGAAGATGTGGAATTCTCTGTTCCGCATGGAAACCTGTTTGGGCTGTTGGGGCCAAATGGATCCGGAAAAACGACTCTGTTTCGCTTGCTTAGTACGCTGATTCCGATCCAATCGGGAATGCTTCATGTTTGCGGGCTCGATGTCGCCACGTGCCAGTCTGACGTGAGACGGCAGTTGGGAGTCACGTTTCAGTCGCCTGCGGTTGATGTCCGCCTGACGGTTCGTGAAAACCTCAAGTGTCAAGGAAGCGTCTATGGGCTTTCCGGAGCAGCTCTGAATACTCGCATCGGAGAGATGCTCGATTGCTTCAACCTGGCCGACCGTGCTTCAACGCTTGTTGGGGAGCTGTCAGGCGGATTGAAGCGACGAGTTGAACTCGCGAAGGGGCTCCTGCACAGTCCGAAGGTGCTGCTGCTGGACGAGCCAACGAGTGGGCTTGATCCGCGAGCTCGGCAGGATTTTTGGGATCTGCTTCTGAAGCAGGTCAGGTCACAGGGGACAACCGTTGTTGTCGCAACTCATCTGATGCCGGAAGCGGCGCTATGTGATCAGTTGCTGTTGCTTGATAAGGGCCGCCGAGTTGCCACGGGAAGCCCCTTCGATTTGCAGAGCAAGCTTTCCGGGGAAAGACTGACGCTGAGACTTCGTGACGCTGCTGTTTCACAGACTGCGGTGGAAGATTTGCTGCAATGCAAGACGGTGCGGAACGCGAATCAGCTCTCGTTGCGAGTGAGTCAGCCTGCCGAACAGATCGCGATGGTTATGAACAGGCTGGGTGACGAGATTATCGGTCTTGAATTGACTCGCCCTTCGCTGGAAGACGTGTTTCTTGAACTCACCGGACGATCCCTCGTATCAGGCGGAGAAGATCATGAATAGCTCTGCCATCTGGGCACTGACAAAGAGAGAGTTGATCCGGTTTCTCCGACAAAGAACTCGAGTGATCGGTGCTGTCGGGCAGCCGGTGATCTTTTGGATTCTGTTCGGTGCAGGGCTGCGGACGTCGTTCAAGGCACCATCCTGGGCTGAAGGCCTGTCTCATACTGTCACCTATCAGGAATACTTTCTTCCCGGCGTCGCAGCACTGATCGTATTGTTTACGGCGATCTTCTCCACCATTTCCATCATTGAAGATCGGCGAGAAGGCTTTCTTCAGGGCATCCTTGTCGCGCCGGTGTCGCGTCTTTCAATAGTGTTGAGCAAACTAACGGCCGGTACGATCCTTGCCATTCTTCAGGCGGGGTTATTTTTGGCAGTCGGACCATTGCTTTCGATGATCGGGATTGGACCCGAGATTGATGTCTCGTGGACTTTGCCGAGGATATTAATGGCAGCCGCCTTTCTAATGTTGATCGCAGCCGAGTTAACGGCGCTTGGCTTCATTATCGCCTGGCCCATGAATTCAACTCAGGGGTTTCACGCGATCATGAGCATCTTCCTGATGCCGATGTGGCTTGTCTCCGGCGCATTTTTTCCCGGAGGCGATTCCGGCTGGCTATTCTGGCTGATTCGAATCAATCCGCTGACATACGGAGTCGCTGGACTACGACGGCTGTTGTATCAGGATGTCCTGCCGGTGACTCCGGAATTGCCGTCAATGCCTGTGTGTCTTCTGGTGACCACTGCCACGACGGTGTTGCTCACATTGATTTCGGCCCGTATGGTTTCTCGCCCCAGTGTGCACAACGCTGCGTAGGACAAGGCTCCATAGCGTTTACCCCTTTGCAATCAACCGATTCCGGCAGCCCGATTGTTCGGTGCAATTGAGGTTATCGCGCACTGACAGCCAGGTTGCGGATGATCTCGGCGGACTTTGAAGCGGCCTCAGGGCGGGCGAAGGTGCGGATGTTTGTGCTGTAGCGTTGCCGAAGTTCTGGTTGAGCCACCAGCGTGTTTAGAACCTCTCTAAGCTGTGTGCCGGCATCGTCGTCCGTCTCCAAAACCAGTGCTGCTGAATCTGCCGCCTGGAAGCACATCGCATTGAGACGCTGATGATCGTTTGCTGATTTGCTGAATGGTATCAGAATGGACGGAAGCCCCGCACATGCCAACTCCTGCAGCGTTCCCGCCCCGGCACGACTAATGACGACGGTAGCCACTTTCAGTTGCTGCGGAAGGTCGGGCAGAAAAGAAAGTACTGTGGCCGTCCGCCCATGGCGAGCGTACTCAGCAGACACTTCTTCGACCTGCGACTGACCCGTCTGATGAACAATCTGCCAATCTGAAGGAACACAATGCTCATCCGACAAGGCTTCCAGTACCAGTCGATTGACGGATCGAGACCCCTGGCTCCCGCCGAGAATCAGCAACCGTGGCCGTTCGTTCAGTGAAGAAGGGTCGCGATTGAAAAGGCTGGAAATCTGTTCGCGAACGGGAGTTCCCGTTACCGAAATCTCACAAGGCCAATCATCCGAGTATCGTTCATCGAAGGGTAAGCCCGCCAGTATCAGTTTGGCTCGTCGAGCCAGCGTCCTGTTCGCTTTTCCCGGCAGCGTGTTCTGTTCCATCAGTGCAATGGGAACACTGAGTCGGCTCGCCGCGATCACGCCCGGGACGCTCGCCATTGCACCAACTCCAATGGCAACGTTGGGAGAAAACACTGTCAGCAGACGCTTTGCCTGACGAAAGGATCTCCACATTTCAGACACCATCAACAATCGTCCAATCGATCCATCCCGTTGTGGCAACTTCACGTACGGGTAAACGTCGATCTGCGAATTGGGCCATCCTGCAGACTGGAGAATCTTCAGGTCGATGGCTCGATGGCTCACCAGAAACTGTATTCTGGCATCCGGATGTTCGCGCAGAATCGAATGAGCGACGGCGATGGCGGGAAACAGATGCCCGCCCGAACCACCACCAATCATCGAAATTTTCAGAGGATGCTCAGGAGCCGCGTCAGACGTCACAGTACTCACTGACTCCGTCCGCGGACACGACAAGCAGTCGTCTGGTCAGCGGATGATGCATCGTCGCAAAGTCTTCGTTAACTCGGATACGAACCTGTTCGATCAGATCCGCATCCTTTATCGTCACCGCCACAAAAAAGTCACGGTTGGGAACTCCCACAATTAACTCGGGACCAAACAGATCTCGCAAACGACCGTGAAATGCGGGATCCAGAATTCGTGAGCAGTTGTAGGCATCCGGCTTAAGAGGCACCAACATCCGTGGTCGCGATTCATCACCAACCATCGTCACTTCCAGTGGATGGTCGATCGCGTATTGTTGCAGATTCTCAATTGCCAGATCGTGAAGCTCGTCCATGGAAAGGGACCAGTGGTCAAGCATTTGCTGATGCACATATCGGTAGGAATCGTCCTCATCGACGACGTAACCCACAGACAATCCGCCAACCCACGGCATTCTGACTCGCTCTTCACCCCGAACTTCATCGTTTGCCGACAGCATCGGCAGAATTCGGTCGCGAATGACGTCCAGTGAAGGGACAAGTTGATCAGGACTTAGTTCCTGCAGCCGCACGACTGTGGTCAGACCCGGCAGAACAATTCGACGGAAATGATCTGGTTGCTGCAGATACATCCGATAAAAGTTTGAAAGGCCAATCTCTGAATGGCCCAGTCGCAGCGAAAATCCCCGAGCAACGGATGTTTGCAGAAGTGGAAAATACTGGCGAGCCAGTTCCATCACCTGCTTCAGAAAGACATCCGGCGGCCACGCTGGCTGGTCGGCAATTTCCAGCGTGCAAAGGATCCTTTCGCAGGTTCGAACAAACCCTGCATCCAGTGATTTCCTGTCGGGCGATTGAACTGTCGCCACGATGGTGAGTCGGCCTCGGCGAATAGTCCACATTCGCCACTGGTAGTGCGGCTTTCGACCAAACAAACGAGACAGCCAGCAACCTGTCCGAGGCCGCCGCGACAGTCCTGCCCAAACTTCGTTTTGAGATTCGATCGGAAGTGATGCCTGAAGGTGCAAAGCGGCGACCTGCGGAAACAACAGTGCAAGATCGGGAGAAGGTCGTCGAGCGGCGTCGGTTCCCGCATCGTCCCACCAAGTCACGATCGACAACAGCGACGGCGAAGTGTCGTCCCCAACGGTAGACCTTTCAGATGACGAGGACGCCTCAAACGCATCCAGCGTGTCGCGTAGGCGGAGTTCAATGAGCGTCTGATTCTGTCGAACGTCAATTTCCTCCGGACAGCGGAACGTAAACCAGTTGGCCGGTCCACGGCATTGACGCCACGAATCGGGAACTGAGTTTTTCGAATTTCCATCAGAGGTCATAACGCACTCCGCCCGAGAACGCTCAATGCCTGAATTCTAGACGACACAAGTACGCCCAGGCAATCGCGGAGTCGAGCTTGCTGAAATTCGCAGATCACAAACAACCCAAATGGACGGGAAGATACGACAGCAATGAAACCCCGGTTCGCTGTTCGTTCAGGTGTTTTCCTTTGAAACCGTGGCGGCACTAACTGCGGTCTGAGGGCGAGGATTTTTTCGGTCCATTGATTCAGAATTCGCGGGTTTCGTCGTCGGAGAGGGCTCAGTCCGAGCACCAGTCCCCTTAAGCACCACGCCGGTCGCATCACTCTTCAGGGTGACTCGCCATTTTCCTTCAAAACGTTCAAACAATGGCAGGATCTCATTGAAGACGTCTTCCATGCCTCGAAGCAATCGCTCGATTCGTCCTTCAAGTACATTGGCAATCATGATTGCGGGAATCGCAACACAGAGGCCTGCAAAAGTCGTCACCAAAGCCGTGTAGATTCCCTGAGCCAGTTCCTGACCCTTGGCAGTGCCGGTTGCCGTTGTCGTGCTAATCACCATGAAGGCCATGATCATGCCCTGCACGGTTCCGATCAAACCAAGCAGTGGGGCAATGCTCACGCACACGTTGATCGGTCGAATGTTACGAGCCATGTCATTGGCCTCGCGATCGACCGCATCTTCAACCGCTTTTTCAAGATCCGCCTGAGCCCGACCGACCTTCAGAATCGCTGCCTGAATAACCTTCGCCAGTGGGGAACGGTGTTTCTGACAAACATCATAAGCAAGTCGCGGATCAATGCCGCTGCCGTCCTGATTCAGCTTTTGAAGAGCAACTAAAAGGCCACGCGGCATGATACGTTGTTTTCGAAGCGCGATCCTTCGCTCAATCCAATACGCCACTACGACGACGGAACACAGGGCGATGGGAATCATGAAGATTCCTCCCGCAACGGCAAGATCCCAAAGAAACGGCAACGGCTGCGGAACTCCCCACTGAAGCAATCGAGCAGAAATTTCGAAGACCGACTTGCCCGACTTCGGGGCCGACAACGGGTCATCGTCCGAAGCAGGTTCCACTGTCGCTGCCTCGGGGTTGGTGGCATCCGAGTTGAAAACCTCCTGAGCGGTCGGCCGGCTCGCGGGTTCAGCGGGCACTTCCTGCGCTGCAGCACCACTCGAATCGAAGGCCATGCAGGCCATCGCGAAAATCACGATGAGTTGCAGCTTACAATTCAGCAACAGAGCAGCCTGCAGTCGATTCAGCATAGAGTCATTCCCCGAGTGTAAACGCCACAGACCACAAAATGTGTTGCTGCTGTCTCAACTATTCAGAAGCAACCCAAAGATCCTTCGTCCATTGTTCCCGTGCGCCAACCGCACTGCGATGGACAGCAACCTGAAACTCATAATAAAGCCCGAAATCTGTGCGTCCAGCCGGGTTTGACTGAACGACACGATCCGCAGGCTCATTTTAGTCGTCGATGTCAGCAGGACATGACAGCCGTCTTCGATTCGACGGCAGAATTCCGGACTTTGTGCCGCCTTGGTTTTGTCAGTGGAATAGACTTTTGCCAGTGTTCCGAGCACTCTTGTCGGGACTAAAGACATGTTGGAGCACTTCCATCATGAAAGTAGCCGAATTCGTCACAACGCTGAGTCCTCACAATATCGGCTGTGGAACATCGCTGTTGCGAAAGTTGAAACTGGATCCCATTCGATGGCCAAAGCGTCCAGCACACCCCGGAAAAAGGCCACCAAATTGGTCGAGCCTCCAGCGCCGCCGACCCCGACACAGCGAGCCAAATCCTGGTTCTTTCAGCCGCGTCAATTGATAATGACGACGTTCTTCGCCATGTTCCTCGTGGCAATCCCGGTCGCGATTCGCAACATGCCGACTCTTAGCGGTCGCCCGGAGTATCAGGTCGGGCCCGACCAGGTGACGATTAGTCCTCCGCCTCGCTGGATTCCTCCCGACTTGACGAAGCAGGTCTTCGCGCAGGCGGGTCTGTCGGAAACGAACTCTTTGCAGGATCCTTCACTCAGCGAACGCATTGCTGCCGGGTTCCACACGCACCCTTGGATCGAGCGAGTGATCAGCGTTCGGAAGTCCTTTCCTGCACGTGTTCACGTGGAAGTAATCTATCGCGAACCGGTCGCAATGGTGAAAGGGATCGACGGCCACTATCCGATCGATAAGAATGGCGTTCTGTTGCCAGCTCGCGATTTTTCGGACTCCGACGTTGAACGATTTCCCGTTATCGAACAGGTCGCCAGTGTCCCCATGGGAAAACTGGGCGAACCGTGGGGCGATCCCGCTGTGGCCGGGGCCGCAGAACTTGCGGCAGTGCTTAACAAGGAACGAGAAGGCAAGCGATGGTGGCAGGAGCTGGATCTGACCAGCATTCTCGTGCCCCGAAGAGTCGCACTAGCCGACGGAATTGACGAATTGCAGTACGAACTTCGAACTTCGGGCGGATCCGAAATTCAGTGGGGCCGTGCACCGAAATCTCAGCATCCGGGAGAACTCACGGTTGCTCAAAAGATCGAACGTCTCAGCGGCTTCCGCAAGGATTATGGCAGCTTCGACGATCAGCATGGACCGTACCAAATCGACATCCGCCCGTGGCAGGGAATCCAACGCGACATTCTGGCCCGCGAACAGGGCGAGACTCGAATTCGTTAGGCCGGTTCCACCGGAGCGACTTCGCTGCTTAAAAATCTCGGCTGCTGGACCTGTTGTTGAGATCACTCGCGACGCACTCAAACAAGGCATCACTTGGCGAAAACAAAACTAAGCATGGGCGAAGATGTCAAATCCCCCGCAAGCCAGACATCCACGCGGCGACGAACGCCTGTCGAACCCTGGGGAAAGCACTCTGGCAAACAAAAAACAGCCGTCCTCACGAACGGCTGTTTCGTATAGTTTGACGCTGGCGTGTCAATGAATCCAATCGATGAACTCATCAACTACTTGCTCTCAGCATCGCTTTCATTCTTCTTACCTTTTCCCTTGCCCTTACCTTCGTCGGCCTTTCGTGGCTCAAAGGACTTTGCGAAAACTTCTTCCGCGAAAATCTTGGTGAGCTGCTCTTCTTTGGAGGCGGCTTCCATAGCGCCCTTGCATTTTTCACAGCAGAAGGTGACCTTTACGTCGCTGACTTTGACCGACTGTTCTTTATTAACCTTGCCGCCGGTTAGAGGGCATTTTGTCTGACGGAACTGCTTTGTCTGCACCAACTGATGATTGGCCTTCTCGGCATACTTTGCGCTTTCGGCTTCGAAAGCGGCTTTGCATTTCTCGCAGCAGAAGTAGACATCCTTTTCCTTATACTTCGCCGACTGTTCTTTGGACGCGTTTTCCCCGGACACCGGACACTTCGCGGCGAACTTCGCTTCTTCCTTCTTCTCCGACTTTGCTGCAGGCTCATCCTTTACTGGCTTCTTTTCATCGTCCGCGTGGAGTGCGGTTAGACAGAAGGCAATTCCCATCAACATCGACAACATCGCAAAACGCTGTACCATCGAAAACACTCCCTATCACAAATGCCCAAACAAAACCGATACGAAAACTCGGACCGGGGAATTTCCCTCCGTAAACGGCGGTCCCATTCTCCCTTTGCGACATAATGGAACAGCATTGGGGCCTTAATGTCAAGTCTACAGCCACCGTCGAGTGGCCGCCAATAACTGCAATCTCGCGGAAGCTATCTGACAATCAGCCTCTTGCAGATTGAAGAACTCCGACGGACAATGGGGTCGGCCGAAATCTGAGCCATTTGAACAATCTCGGTGTGAGTCGCCTCCATGATCCACTGGTTTACGCCCCGCAGTGCAAGACTCGTCGTATTTTTTGCCGCAGTCTCTCTCGCATCCGATTTGATGGCTCAGCAGAATCGTCACGATTTTCGGGGAATCGATGCGCAGAGTTTTAACCCTGGACGAGGGAACCTTGTCAACGGCCAATACGAGCTCGGTCCGAATGCGCAGTCACATTTGCATAATCATGTTGGCCCCGGGCACTCAGGGTTCGGAAACTTTCGCACCAGCGGAACGCCGCTGTACGGACAACAGGGAATGTACCAGCAGTTCGGCGGCGCCCCGATTTCAACGGGATCGTTCGGCACCTATCACCATGGACACGGTGTTTACGGAGTCGGTCGTTCTCCGGGCGGAGTCGTCAACTATTCCACCGGCCAGATGACTCCGCCCATGGTTCCTACCGCAGCCTTCGTTGGTGATCCTGGCGTTTACGGATACGGCGTCGGTCCATTCAATCAACCGTGGGCGGGAGTGAATCCGTACGCCTTTGGTTATGGAACATTCCAGGGAGGAATTAATGTTGATCCGTTTACCGGACTGCCAGTGTTACACAATCCCTGGTGCACTTCGAGCCTGCCATATTTTGGTGGTGTGAATCCCTATTTCCCAGGATCCATTCTTGCTCCGACTGTGTTCAATGTGAACATTTCAATTCGACCTTCGGTGCCATCTACGGCTTCGTACGGTATCGCTGATCCGCGACAGCAGGCTTTGGGCGTGGCTTTCGCACCGCCAGCGATGAACTTCAACCCAGCGTTGCCCGCGATTGATCAGGTGTTGCCGAATAATAAAGTGATTCCCGACGCTCTTCCAGCGCCGCAGCGTCCTGGGGCTCCATTGCTGAATGAGTTTGAGCCGATTCCACGGGCTGAAAAGGAGACTTCGCTGGCGGATCGGATTAATAGCCTGCGATACCAGTCCACGGGCGACGCGTCGTTCCGAAAAGAAGACTATGCCTCGGCAGAGACTTTTTACCGTTCAGCAATTGATATGGCTCCCGATCGCCGAGGCCCATGGCTGCGAATGGCGTTTGTTAAAATCGCTCAAAAGGACTTCCCGACCGCAGTGAGTTACCTGAAGACCGGCCTGATGATGCCAAGCGATTCAACGCGAGTCTGGATTTCTGCGGAGGAACTCTACGGCTCAAAGGTTGCCGAACGAGCCAGAACACACGGTGGCGATCTCTGGAATTGGCTCGCCGAGCAGCCACTTTCCTCAGATCGGCTCCTGCTGTCAGGAACGTTCCAGAAGCTGCGCGGCCATGAAGCAGTGGCGGCGGAACTTTTGAACATGGCCAGCCATAGGGGCCCCGAAGCTGAGTACGTGACGTCCGTCAACGAACTCGCAGCATCTGACATCGGCCAGCGAGCGGTCTCGCACGATCTCGCGCAGATCGCGCAAGAGGAATCAAAGAAACATCCAGTTGCGATGGAGCACAAAGCGGCGTCGGGGAAACATGATTCAACCGACGCCGATTCGAAGGAAATAACTTCTGGCGGAATCACGCTTCGCGGAAAACAAGCCGCACCAGCGAAGCCACCAGCAACGATCTCCGATGCCGCAGCACCCGTCATTGAGGATCCACCGACGCTCGATGAGCCACCAGCGCTGTTCATTCCAAAACTGTGACGCAGCCAACGTGCCGTTCAGGCCAGAACGCCTTTGACGACGTTTCCAAAGACGTCAGTCAGACTTTCGTCGCGTCCCTGATGGAAGTACGTCAACTTTTCATGGTCCAGCCCCATGAGATGCAGAATCGTTGCATGAAGATCGTGCAGGTGAACTCGGTCAATGATGGCCTCAAAGCCAAAGTCGTCAGTTTCGCCGTAGGAGATTCCGCCCTTCACACCCGCGCCTGCAAGCCACATTGAAAAGCCGTACGGATTGTGATTTCTGCCCGGCGCGTTCTGGCCTTCGCTGAAAGGCATGCGTCCGAATTCCCCACCCCAGACGATGAGCGTCTCTTCCAGCAGCCCACGCTCTTCAAGATCTGCGAGCAGCGCGGCGATGGGTTGATCGACCTCGGCTCCGTGACGACCGTGGTTCTTTTCGATGCTCTCGTGAGCATCCCACGTTTCCTCCAGATGGCCGCCACCGGAGTACAATTGGACGAAACGAACGCCACGTTCCACCAGCCGACGCGCGACCAGGCAGTTTCTTCCGAATTCGTCAGTCGGTTGCTGGCCAACGCCGTACTTCGCCAGAGTCCCTTCGGTTTCCTGAGTCAAATCGACAGCCTCTGGAGCCTCAGTCTGCATACGAAACGCCAGTTCATAGGAACCCAGTCGAGCCGCCAATTCCTCTCCACCCGGTCGAGCAGCCATGTGTT
>JANMEV010000497.1:0-23109 GCA_031377305.1 Planctomycetota bacterium
CGTTCTTTGTTTTTGTCGTCCTTTCTCTTTGCCGTCCTTTCTCTTTGCGGTCCTTTCTCTTTGCCGTCCTTTCTCTTTGCCGTCCTTTCTCTTTGCCGTCCTTTCTCTTTGCCGTCCCCACTTTTGCCGCTTTCTTTGCCGTCCCCTTTGCCGTCAGCCCGATGAAAAGTCGCCCGTCGAGGTAGGTGGTCACTGACTGTCGGAGATGCTTTAATGCTGTGATCGGCTTAGCTGGACAGCGCCGTATTCAGATCAGCCTCAAATCGCTAGCAGGCTGTCGCTTTAATCCTAACCCGAAGCTCAGCGAGGGATGGTGGTTGAAAAACGTGGAAAATCTTAGCCATCACTGACGTTTCGGATTGTGAAAACCCTTTAAATGAACAAGCCGCTGGCTGCGGGTGAATGTCAATGTCAAAGAAACACAGGGAAAACACCTGCGGTTGGTGCCTCGAGGCTCAGTTTTGTGAGTAAATCAACAGGCCGATAGTACTCGGTTGATTCATGCAAAGAACCGAGAATCCGAACGCTCGCGCGTTCTCGCTGATAATCCAAAAATGCAAAGAACAAATTCGATGATGCGATTTCTTTGGCCGATTGGGCGTCTGTTTTGCCGAATGGGAGGATGCGCATTGCACAGACGGTTATTCGCTGTCTGCCTATTGGTGCCTGGCATCGGCTGTCAGAAGTCATCACTGGAATCTTCGACTGCGAAGCCGGTCCCACCGGCGAAAACGACGCATCCGGTTTCGGAGGTGGATCTCAATACTATCGAACTGACCGAGGACGCCGTTCGTCGATTGGGGTTAAAGACCGAAGCAGTCGCCATGCGGGCGATGCCTGGCGTGCGAGCGTACGGCGCAGACTTGATGCTTCCGGCCGGAGCATCGATTCTTGTTTCAGCGCCGCTGGCGGGGACGTTACAGATTCAGGCAGGAGGCGATTTTCCTCACGTGGGTCAACGAGTGGCTGAAGGGGAGTCGCTGTTGCATTTGATGCCGATGCTGTCACCGGAACGAGAAGTCTTGACTCCTGCAGAACGCATTCGATTCGCGGAAGCTCGTAACGCGGTCGCTCAGTCTCAGAACGACGCTGCGGCTCAGGTACAGCAGTCGTCTGTGCAAGTCGAAGCGGCGCAGATTGCACTTGAGCGAGCCGAACGACTGCTCAGGGACAAATCGGGAACTGTGCGAACCGTCGACGAAGCGCAGGCTCAGTTGAAGCTGGCAGAAACAGCTTTGGACGCAGCGAAGACTCGCAAGCAGATTGTGGACAGCATCAAACTGGATGCCGAATCCGGCACGTTGCAACCTCTGACGATCAAGTCTCCGCTGTCCGGAATGGTGCGTGCGATTCAGGTCCAAAGCGGACAAATGCTGGCCGCCGGCGCTCCGCTGTTCGAAGTGATGAATGACAAAAACTTGTGGGTCCGCGTCCCGGTCTATGTCGGTGATCTCGATGAAATCGACACGACGGGAAACGCAATTCTGACTCTGCTCGATGGTCGCCAGACGGATCATGATCTCGAGGTAAAGCCCATCGCCACTCCTCCAACGGCGATGTCTTTGGCGTCGACTGTGGACATGTACTTCGAGCTGCCGAACCCGGTTTCTGCATTTCGACCAGGCCAGAAAGTGGGGGCTTATCTGAAGCTCAAAGGCGATGCGGAATCGATCGCGATTCCGTGGTCGGCAGTGTACCACGATGTCTATGGAACTCAGTGGGTTTACGAGCAAGTGGCCGAACGCAAATTCGTGCGTCGCCGAGTTGAAGTCTTGTCAGTGGTCGACGGCTGGGCATCAATCGGTCGTGGGCCGAAGGTCGGCACACAGGTCGTCACGGCCGGCGTTGCAGAATTGGTTGGCACCGAGTTTGGGTTTGCGAAGTAGTGAGTGACATCGGAGTTCAAAATGAGTTGGCTGGTCGAAATCGCTCTTCGGATGCGAGTTGCTGTTCTGGCACTTTCGGTGTTGCTGGTTGTCGTTGGAATTCGACTCGTCCCGGGAATGCCGCTCGACGTGTTTCCTGAGTTCGCGCCTCCGTATGTTGAAATCCAGACGGAAGCTCCCGGACTATCTGCCGAAGAAGTCGAGAACCTTGTTTCGTTCCCGCTTGAGAACGCGCTCATTGGAACGCCGGGGCTGGAGACGATTCGATCCAAGTCCGTGATGGGATTGTCGTCGATTCGCCTGTTGCTGCACCAGAACGCCGACGTTTATCGAGCTCGCCAACTTGTGCAGGAACGGCTGGCGTCCGAAGCTCCGCGTCTTCCCAGCGTCGCGCGACCGCCCGTGATTCTGCAGCCGCTATCATCGTTGAGCCGCATGATGAAGATCGGCATGTGGTCGAAAAAACTGTCGCAGAGTGATCTCACTGAACTGGCGGTTTGGACCATTCGTCCAAGATTGATGGCGATCCCTGGCGTCGCCAACGTCGCGATTTGGGGACAGCGAGACAAGCAGCTTCAGGTGCTCGTCGATCCCGAGCGCCTTAGAGCCCACCAGATCACACTGGACACCGTGGTGCAGTCTGCTCGTGACGCTGTTGTGCTGGATGCGGGGGGATTTGTGGACACTCCGAATCAGCGACTCGCCGTCCGTCAATTGGCCCCGGTATTGAATGCTGAAGACCTTGCGAAGACCGTCGTCTCGTTCCGCGACGGTGCCGCTTTGCATCTTGGTGATGTGGCAGACGTTCGCATCGGATCACCGCCGGCAATCGGCGACGCGATTATCAACGATGGACTTGGGCTATTGCTGATCGTCGAAAAACAGCCGGCCGCTAACATGCTGGAGGTGACTCGAAAAGTCGAAGCCGCATTGGAAGCTATGAAGCCGGGACTCACAGATGTGGAGCTCGACGCCACGATCTTTCGGCCGGCGACTTTCATCGAACGTTCGGTCGAGAACCTGACATCGGCACTAGTCACGGGATGCATCCTGGTCGTGATCGTCCTCATTCTGTTTCTCTACGACTGGCGAACCGCGGTGATCAGTCTGACGGCGATCCCGCTATCGCTGATGGCCACCGTGGTAGTGCTCTACTGGCTCGGGTTGACGATCAACACAATGATCATTGCCGGGCTGGTCATTGCCCTCGGCGAAGTCGTCGACGACGCGATCATCGACGTCGAAAACATCGTGCGACGGCTGAGGCTCAATCGAGAACTCGAGAAGCCTCGATCAGCCTTTCGAGTCGTCCTCGATGCGTCGTTAGAAGTTCGCAGCGCGGTTGTTTATGCGACGATCATCATTGTTCTGGTGTTCCTGCCGGTGTTCTTTCTGGAGGGACTGCCCGGCGCCTTCTTTCGACCGCTGGCGATTGGCTATGTCATGGCGATTCTTGCGTCGCTGTTCGTCGCGTTGATCGTGACTCCTGCGATGTGCCTGCTGATTCTGCCGGGCGAAAAAGCCTCCGCCAAAGAATCGCCGCTGAGCCGCTGGCTGCGAAAACCGTATCGAGCCATGCTGCCGTGGTTCATCAGTCGTCCGAAGTCGGCGATAAGTTTTTTGACGGTGGCTCTGGGTCTGACGCTGGTTCTGGTAAACAGTCTGGGTCAGGAATTTCTGCCGAACTTTCAGGAGACCGACTTCCTGATGCACTTCGTGGAGAAGCCGGGAACGTCTATCGAAGCTATGGATCGCATCACGGTTCTGGCCAGTCGCGAACTTCGCAACATCCCCGGTGTGCAGAACTTCGGAAGTCACATCGGTCGAGCCGAGGTGGCAGATGAAGTTGTTGGGCCGAACTTTACGGAGCTCTGGATCAGTATCGATACGGAAGTCGATTATGCCGAGACACTGCAAAAGATTCAGACCGCCGTTGACGGCTATCCGGGGCTCTATCGCGATGTGCAGACTTATCTTCGCGAACGCGTGAAGGAAGTTCTGACCGGCGCGAGTTCCAGCATTGTGGTGCGCATCTATGGCCCCGACTTGATCGTCCTGCGAGACAAAGCGAAGGAAGTTTCCGCAGCGATGTCCAAAGTTGAGGGCATCAATAATCTCAAGGTGGAAGCCAACGTGCTGGTGCCGCAGATTGAAGTCCGTCTGCGCGCGTCTGCCGCCGAGCAATTTGGTCTCACGCCCGGTCAGGTGCGGCGAGCCGTCACGACAGTTCTTCGCGGAACCAAAGTGGGCGAAGTGTACGAAGGCCAGAAGAAGCAGGACGTTGTTGTCTGGGGAACCGATAAGTCTCGAACAGACATTTTATCGCTGGGCGAGTTGCGGATCGACACGCCGACAGGCAGTCAGGTGCCGCTGAAGGACATCGCTGACATCGCCATCGTGCCGGCTCCGAACGAAGTAAAGCGTGAAGGAGGCTCGCGGCGCATCGACGTGACCTGCGACGCTAAAGGGCGGGACCTGGGCTCAGTGGCCCGCGACGTCGAAGCGGCCGTCAGTGCTCTGCCGTTCGATCGGGGCTATCACCCGGAGTTTCTGGGTGAATATGTGGCTCGCCAGGCATCGCAAAATCGCCTGTTCGCGCTGGGTGGAGTTTCGCTGATTGGGATTTTGTTGATTTTGTACATGGACTTTCAGTCCGTGAAGCTGACGATGATGGTCTGTGTGACGATTCCGTTTGCACTCATTGGAGGTGTAGTGGCCGCCTGGATGGCGGGCGGAGTACTTTCGCTGGGGTCGCTGATCGGATTCGTTACGGTGCTGGGGATCGCGGCTCGCAACGGCATCATGCTGGTGAGCCATTACCGTCATCTTCAACAGATCGAAGGCGAACCGTTTGGTCTGAATCTCGTCGTCCGAGGTGCGGAGGAGCGATTGATTCCGATCCTGATGACGGTACTGACGACCGCGCTGGCATTGTTGCCGCTGGCGATTTCCGGGAATAAGCCTGGGCACGAAATTGAGTATCCGCTGGCCGTCGTCATCGTGGGTGGTTTGGTGACGTCGACGTTTCTCAACCTCTTTCTGCTGCCGCCGCTTTACCTGCTCTGGGGCCGCAACGCCGTGCCGCCTGCTGAGGATAGTGAAGCTGTTCCGGCTGTAACGCATTGACGTCTCGATCGTCACATCTGGTGCGATCGTTTTGACTGTTCGTCGAACGGCAACTTCGGTCGATTCGGAAACTGAATGACGGATGGCTGACGTGAACTCTGCGTCAAGGTTCCGCTTCAAAGTACTTTGCGGTTTGTGCTTTAGACGATGCCTTCATGTAGGTCCTGCCTGCCGGGCAGGACTTCGCGGCCTGCCGCGACTTGAGTGCACGCTGCCTTCCGTAACCTGACTGCGTGCCAGATCACCGTGGCATGGGGTTCGGTTCGTCAGGCAGCGAAAGTCCTTTCCGGCAGAAAAGGACCTACTTTCTGGCGTTGGCGTCATACGACAAGGCAATCTTCCATGTTGGGCCGATTTTCAACTCTGCTGCTTTCGCTGGTGATTCTGGCCGGCTGCAAGTCTGGCGGACTTGGCAAGTCCAACGTTCGTCTGACCACGGACTATGTCCCAGAAGTGCCGCCTTCGTCGTTGTCGCCTGCGGAATCCAGTCGCCAAACACTGACTCACGCCAGGGATGACTCAGACAACCGCGAGTCCTCTATCATCGAGCAGGTTTCAGCGACGGAAACAACGCCCGATGACACGCCGAGCTCTGCGAGTGAAACGACGTCCAAAGGAATGTCACTGCAGCAAAGCGTCTCACTCGCGCTGTCGCAGAATCCGGACCTGATCACGCTTCGACAAAGCGAACGAGTCAGCAGCGCGACTCTGGGAGTTGCTCAGACGTATCCGTTCAATCCGTTCGTTCAGGTTCAGGCAACGCCTTACCAGGACGCTCGAAACGGTGGCCCAGGCACGACGTACCACTATGTACTGCTGATGCAGACAATCCAGTTGGCTCACCAGCAGCAGTTTCGCGAGCAAGGTGCCGCATTCACTCTGAACAGCACTCGATGGAACATCCATCAGGCAGAACTTCTGGCGCTGGCTCAGACGGAGCGACTTTACTTTGCCGCGTTGTATCAGCGTGGTTTGATGGAACTTGTTGAAGCCAGTGATCGCAACAATCAACAGTTGCTCAGTATTCTCGAAAAGCAGCTGGATGCTGGGCAGGCAACAGCGGCTGACGTTGCAATCGTGCGAGTTGATGCCGCATCGACTCATCAGCAGCGGCAACTTGCATCGGCCAACTATCAATCGTCCCTGCGAGATCTGGCCCGGCAAGCTGGCGTTTCGCTGGAAAATGTATCGGCAGTTGAGGGTGACCTGCGAACCATCGAGTGGAGTCTGCCGGGAGTTGCCGGGAATGCTGGTACGCTGGTCGACGGCGTTCGATCGGCAGCATTGACTTCGTCCAGAGACAGGGTGATGACATGGGCCGCATCTCGCCCGGATGTGATGGCGGCCAGGTCGGACATCGATGTTGCTCGTGCGAATCTGTGCCTCGCTTCCGCGTCGAAAACTCCGGACCTGCAGATTGGACCGTACTATCAAACGACCGCTGACAGCACACAGTTCGTCGGCTTTCGCGGCCAGATGGACTTGCCAGTGATCAACAATGGAATGCCATTGGAACGACAACGTCAGGCCGAACATCATCAGCGGCTTACCGCGTGGCAGCAGGCTCAGCGTCGAGCCGAGCTTGAGGCTCAAGCCGCATTCGATCGCTACGCCACCGCTCTGGCGGCTGCAACTTCCGACATGAATTCAAGCCAGCCTGATCTTCCCGGAGAACTCAAGGGGCTGGAAACTCAATTCCAAGCCGGCGAAGTGGACGTCATTCGAGTTGTTCAGGCACGAACCAGTCTGATTCAAAACCAACGATCCCGGCTTGATCTGCTGAACGAAGTCGCACAATCCGCTGCCACTCTTGTTGGAGCGACGGGGATTTCTCTCGATGAGTTCGTGCGATTGAATCCATAATCTGCAGTCGCTCGACAGTCCACCGTTTTCGCAATCCTTTTGCTTCTACAGCCCGAGCAGATAACTCAGATTCGTCGCTGATGGAGAACCGAAGCGAGGCTCAAGCGATACGCCGATTCCAACATTCTCTTTGCTGTAGTCGAAGCCAACGCCGAAGTGAAGAATCCAGTCGAGCCCCACACGTGACATCGTCAACGAAGTGCCCCGCGCTTCTCCCGCGGCGACGTCGTATGCAGCTGATGCGGTTGAGATCCACTTTGGGCTCATCTGATAACTGTAGCTGCCGATAATTGTGCGACTTTCGAAGTAGTTTGTGGCGGTGACATCACGATAACCCAGATAGACACTGCCTCGCAGGCTTCGCTGGCTGAGCACTCCAACGCTCCAGATGTTTTGAGCATTCCTGAACAGATCCCACGAGGCGTCGGTCAGGACGCTGGTGCGATCGCTGATATTCCAGCGATAGTGACCGTAAAGCAGTCCGAAGTCCTCGCCGAAGTTGTCCCGATCAGACTTCGGAAAGAAGGATGCTCCATATTCCCAAACCATCCAGTCGCGAATTCTCTGAGCATTCGCTGGTCCCGACTTGGTCTGCAAGCGATCTCTGAATCCGATTCGGAGTGCCTGGAAGTCATCCGCAAGTTCGTGGTAAGGAGCACTTGTCCAAAGTCCAGCACCGTTTCGAACAGCGTAGTTTCGAGGATTGAACTCCGAAGGAATCACGCCGGGAAAGACCTGCAGCGTGTACCGTGAGCGAAAACGCTCCTGCGAGTTTTCATCAATCTCATTGTACTGCGGAATGTCGCCGATCCCGGTTGAAGAATTCGTGACCGAGTATTCGAGCATCGTGTCGTGCTTGTGAGCCAACCCGTTCAGGTTGAAAATGTCGCTTCGCACGAAAGGATAGATTTTCGAAGCGGTCAGTCGAGCACGAATACCGGCGTTGACAAGATAACGGTCCACCGACTGGGCGGTGAATCCCTGCTGCCAGTAGGCAGCTTCCCCCATCACGAATGGCTCGAAGTTGACGGGGCCCACATTGAACGGCATGTCAAGTTCGTGACGCGTCATCGAGACCAGCCCGGACGCATTTGCCACATAGGGCAGCCCCTGAGCCGTGTATGGATCGGCGAGACTGCCCGGCGCAGACATCTGCTGCATGTCTGCATAGCCAGCACTTGAATGGCTGCTCCAGTAGAGCAATCCGTTGAAGAGCGACTGTGAAAAACTGTAGGCATCCACTCGAGGCAACCACTGAGTGTTAGCTTCGAATCCGCTGAGATCGGCTCGGCCCCAGAGACTGCCCGAGTATGCTCCATAGTCCTGCCGAGCACCAAGGATTGTCTCAACGTCCTTGTCCGTGTCGAACTGATTCTCGTGGTATTGCTCAAGATAGTTACGATCCGACAGGTATCCGATTTCGCCAAAGATCATCGCGTCGGCGGGAAGTTCCTGACGATGTCGCCAGATGGCTTCGCCTCGATTGTTGTCGGCGGGTTCGAGTCTTCGGCGGTCGAGTCCCAGGTTGTCCGTGCCCCGGTCATACTGATAATAAAGTTTCCCATCGCCCTGGTAGTTACCCAGGCCGTTGTCTCCGCTGTATGTCGCTCTCGTGCCAATGCCGGGGCCGCGTTTCGTTCGATAGTCGGCGAGCAAATCCCATTGCAAACCCTGTTGCTTTTGAATCCCCAGCAATCGATTCATGTCCCACACGGTATTGAGCTGAACGCCAAAGATCCGGTCAGACCCGACAGCCGCGCTGCGAAGTGGCACACCGGGATCTTCTGCTGGGCCGCTTACTTTTGGCAGATAGAAGAGCGGAGTGTCACCCACGATGAACTGGTTGTTCAGGCTGGTGATCCACGTCGACTGACCGACGACCTGCTGGCCGGTTTCCGGGTCGGTCTTTACAAACGCTCGTGCGCCGGGTTCGACAAAGATGTCGCTCGCCTGAATTCGATATCCGGGCTTTCCATAAGGACTTGTCGAGACCCATGCGTTTTGAGCATGAAACTTGTCTCGGCTGAGCTGCATGATGCGTTCGCCGCGAACTCGTACATCGTCGCCTGTGGTGGGTAGAAACGCTCGCAGTTCGGCGTTAAGCATCAGGGCACGGTTATTCTCGGCGTCGAAGAACGCTCGGGTGGCCTTGATCGTGTTCTGATTCTGTCGAATAACGATGTTGCCTTCGAGGTAAACCTGAAAGCGAGTATCCGCCGTCTGAATAATCTGATTGCCGCTCTTCAACGCATCGCCGTCAGCGGACTGTGTCCAGATAACGACGCGGTCGGCAGAAAGATCAATCACTCCGGGCGAAATCTCCTGGCCCAGAATATCCACGGTTTGACCATCGACAAGGACGTTCACGCCACCAGTAATGACGGTCACCCTTTCTTCGGGAACGACGCCTTCCGATGTAAAGGATTCGAACCGAAGCGGATCGCTTGATCGAGGGCGAATCTGAACCACCCGAGTGGCTTTGATGCTTGTTGATGGATTGAATGACGGAATCGGCACCGAGAATGAGTCCTGCTCTGCCTGAAAACTGACAGGGGACGCTTCTCCCGCATCCACCGGATAGAGCCTTGCAATCGCTCGACGAAGCAGCGGATGTTCATTGCTGGTCGCCGGGATCGATCGCGAAACCTCGAAGACCGGCTGAGTCAGTGTTTGAAGCCGGAACGCTCGCGACGCAACGGGGCGATGACTGTCCGGCGTTTGGACGGTCACGTCCTCTCCGTATGCCGAAATCTCAAATCCTGATTCCGTCTGAGTGACAAAGATAGCCAGCTTTGATCCGGAGACCGTCAGACCACCCTGAGTCACTTTGGCTTTGCCAAGGATCAGGTGGACTTCAGTCAATTCGGAACTGAGTGTTTCTTCAAAGTCCCCACTCACCTGCACAGATGCCTCAATGTCATCGGTCAGTGAGTCCACCGGAGAAACGAATTGTTCCATTTCATTCTGACCATGCGCAGCAGGACTGATTGCCAGCAACAGAGTTGCTGCAAGCAGTGACGCCACGAAGAGCAGAACGGTCCGATGAGTCATTCAATCGCCGTGTGAATCGAAGTTACCCTGCAACAGGCAGCGCTACTTCGAAGGTGTTGCCCGCGCATTTCGATCGTGCTCGAAACAGCAGGACTGGTTTTGGGAGAGGAGAGAATAGGAGTGACGTGAGAGGAGGACAAAGTCAGAAGTGAAGTTGAAAGGAGTGATTCAGAAGGGACATGTTTCGGTCGGCCGCCGAGAAACGTGGATGATGTGGCTGCCGAACGAGAGTTTTCCGTTAGAACGAACTATACGGCGGTTTGTGAAAATGGGTCAATATCGGCCGGAACTGCAATCATCGCCGTAACTCGTTGCAGGCACGGTATTTGCGTCGCATGCGAATATGCTTGAACCCAATAGCGGCGGGAATTCGGCAGTTTCTGGCGGGGGCTGCCGGGGCCGAATGAACTCCGCGACGTCGGCAAATGGCGATTTCAACCACGGCTTTGGTTGGGGGATGATGGGGCAAAAAGCACTGTGTGAACTTGAGACACCTCGGATACAATCCTTCGCGGTATCCGGTTCGTACTTGCTCGAAGGCCACTCACGTGATCAATCTTCCGTCGATCGAATTGCTGGAATTGCACCACGCGTTTCCATGCCACTACACCTTCAAGGTGATTGGCTATGCAGACGAAAATTTCACCGCTCGGGTGCTGGCGTCAGTTCGAGACGAACTGCAACTTGAATCAGATCCGCCGTTTTCTCTGCGAAGCACGGAACACGGCCGCCATGTTTCAGTCACGTTGGAACCGATGTGCGAATCTTCGCAGCAGGTCCTTGCAATTTACAGTCGCCTGGCAGGAATGGACGGCTTGGTGATGCTGTTGTAAGGCGAGCGGCAGGAGGTGACTTACCAATGCAGAACGATTGCCCCAATCGTTCATGGGCAGTTGAGACAACTGCTCTACGATGGGATGGTACGCCATTTCCTGCCGCTCGCCTAAGTGGATAACTCTTCCGCTCACTCGCCGTCGATCATGCGTGGAACTTTGATTGCTTAACGAGCTACGCCACGATGCCTGGCACGGCAAACGCCTTGGCGAATTCAGCGATCTCCAGCCGAATGCTTTCCAGTCCCGCGGCGTTTTCATGGCTCTTCAGTGCCGCCAGAATCCACGAGCCGACTCGCTTCATTTCGTCGGTTTTCATGCCCCGAGTAGTCAACGCAGCCGTTCCAATTCGGATGCCGCTGGGGTCCATTGGCTTTCGCTTGTCGTACGGAATCATGTTCTTGTTGACAGTGATCCCAGCTTTATCCAGAGCGTGCTCCGCGATCTTTCCGGACGTTCCGATTGTTGTCACGTCGCACATCATCAGATGATTATCGGTTCCGCCGGAGACGAGACGCAGGCCGCCCTGCATCAGCGTTTCAGCCAACGTTCTCGCGTTGTCGACGACCTGTTGACCATAGGCCTTGAAATCAGGCTTCAGAGCTTCTCCAAAGCACACGGCCTTCGCAGCCACGATATGCATGAGAGGACCACCCTGAATTCCAGGAAACACGCTTCGGTCCACGTTGGCAGCGTGTTCTTTGCGACACAGGATGAAGCCAGAGCGAGGGCCCCGCAAAGTCTTGTGAGACGTCGATGTGACGAAGTCAGCATGCGGTACGGGGCTGTTGTGAATTCCGGCTGCGACCAGACCAGAGTAGTGAGCCATATCCACCATCAGCAATGCGCCAACGGATTTAGCGATCTCGGCAAACTTACCGTGATCAATTTCGCGAGGATACGCGCTGGCTCCGGCGACGATCATCTTTGGTTTATGCTCCTTCGCCAAAGCTGCCACTTGATCGAAGTCGATCCGATGGTCGCTTTCCCGAACGCCGTAGTGCACAGTCTTGTAAAGCTTGCCGCTGAAGTTCAGGTGCATTCCGTGTGTGAGGTGTCCGCCGTGAGACAAGTCCATTGCCAGAATTGTGTCGCCAACATTCAGGACGCTCATGTACGCGGCCATGTTCGCCTGAGAACCCGCGTGAGGCTGCACGTTAGCGTGTTCCGCGCCGAAGAGTTCAATGGCTCGCTGGCGAGCGAGGTCTTCGATCACGTCGACGTTTTCGCAACCGCCGTAATATCGCTTGCCAGGATAACCTTCCGCGTATTTGTTGGTCAGCACAGTGCCAGCAGCTTCCATGATGGCTGCACTCGTGTAGTTTTCTGACGCGATCAGCTCAAGCCCTTCGACCTGGCGACGACGTTCATGAACAATGGCATTCCAAATTGCTGGATCGGCAGACTGCAGAGCGGACATTCCCGAGACTTTCGATTTTTAATCGGTGGTGGACCAGTCAGTTTTCATCGTTCAATGATGATCTACTCTCTTATAGCAGTAGATCGTCCGATTGCCACCGATTGAGTTTTTTTCGACGGCAGGTTCGACGAAAACGGTCACGATTTCCGAAGTTCGAAACTGAGTCCCTCGGAATTCAGACACCCGGTCAAATAAGGTCCAGCCCCATCCAGTTTGCTATTTTTGGCGGACGTCAGGGGGATTCAGCCGGTGACTGGCAGAAAGTGAGCGAAACGGCCAGGATAGAACGATGCGTGGATTGCGAATTTTCAACGCTTTTCCAGAGGTTATTCTGGCTTGACCATGTTGCCCTTCGAACATCTCAACCTGCGACGCAATCCGTTTGGCGAGCTATCGGCCGATGAACGGACTCAGCTTGCGATGGTCGATCTTGACGCAGCCGTTCAGCACCTTTTGCGAAGCCGCGAAACGCGACATCGGCCGGTGGTTCAGTTTGTGGGTGACAAGGGGTTTGGCAAAACAACTCATTTGCTCGCACTGGCGGCAAAATTTCCAGACTCAATCTACATGTATCTTCCGGAAGACGAACGACGTCCAGTGCCGTCACACGGCGAGCCGCTGTTTGTAGATGAAGCGCAGCGGTTGACTCTGTGGCAACGGATTCGATTGTTTCGATCGCATCGCACATTGATTCTGGGGACTCATCGCGATTTCACTCGACAGCTTCAAACTGCCGGTCGAGACGTTTTGACTCTGGCGGCAAATCGGCTGACCAGCCCGGATCGAATTGCCACGATTCTAAACGCAAGAATTCAGGCCGTTCGCCGAACCGACGCGCCCACTCCGTCTATTTCGCTGGCGACCGCCGATCGATTGCTCAACCAGTTCGGGCCGGACATTCGAAGCATCCAGCATTCTCTGTATGACGTGTTTCAGCGATTGAGGAGTATCAAGGATGTCTAAGTGCGAGATCAAAATTGCGTTTGATCGACCGGACAGAATCTACCGCGGCGGTGAATCAGTTCGAGGAACGGTGAAGATTTCTGTCAACGAAACCGTAAACTCCAAGGGAGTCAAGTTGTCGCATCGCTGGAAGACACATGGTCGAGGCAACGTCGACAGCGGACCGGAAGAGATTATCGTGCTGAGTCAGTCGAAGTTGCTGATGGCGGGCGAGGAATTCGAGTTTCCATTTGAGCTGAAGACGGCTCCTTATCCCGTCTCGTATCACGGACAGTTGATTTCGATCGATCACTATGTGCGAGTCGATGTTGACGTGCCGTGGGCTCGCAATCCGTTTGCGGAAGAAGACTATATTCTTCGGCCCGGCGCGGTTCCGCCGGAGATGACAGGCGACCGGGGCTCCAAGGTTGCTCTGAAAGCAGCGCCTGCCAAACTCGGAATGATCGCAACGGTGTTTCTTTCGCTGTTCGGGGTGATTTTCCTGACGTTCATCGCAGCATTTGCGTTCTTCCTGCTTCCCGTCATCCTTGCCGTCGTGGCTTTCTTCTGGATTCGTAAGACAGCCGTCGCCGCACGGGTTGGCACGGTTGAGGTTTCGATGCCTCACATCATTGTTGCGCCCGGGGAAGACTGGCCATTTGAGATCTCCTTCACGCCTCGAAAGACGTTTCAGGTGAAATCAATCACGCTGAAGATTGTTGCCACGGAGACCACTGTTTCCGGGTCCGGAAGCGATAGAAAGACTAGTACGCACGAGCTGTTGGCAAAGTCAATTCCGCTACGAGAGAGTAGCTTGCTGGTCGCTGGCGAATTGGTGAACGAGAAACAGTTGGTGAAGTTCCCAGGGTTGAACGCATACAGCTTTGACGCATCGGACAACAAGATTACCTGGAACGCTGAAGTGCGAATCGACATTCCTCGATTTCCGGACTGGAGCAAGTCGGAAGAACTTCAGGTCGTTCCCGCAGAGTTTTTCGGAGGTGAGTCGAATCCGTCACGCGCTGCGATCGGTGACTTTGGTGACGAAGGCGTCGATGATGACGACGAAGACAAAGATATCAGTTCAACGTCTGAGGATGATCGCGATTTCGAGCGTGCTTCCGACACGGATACGGAGTCAATCGACGAGGACGCACACCCACCCGCAACTTCTTTTGCCAGACCCGCCACAATTGGTGAGTTGGTTACTCAGTTGGAATCGGTGGGGCGCCACAGCACTCAGCGAAACGAAATCATCGCCAACGCAGCAAGCAAGACCTACGAAGTGGCCGTGCTGATTGACCGTATCGTTTCGTCAATGGGGACGATGAATTTTGGCGAACGCTTTGCGAACGGCAAGACCGTCATCGGCTCAATTCAGAATACGAATCAGGCGATCCAGATTCTGGCCAGCGAATCGGAGAACAGCGAGCTTGAGAGCTTTCGACGAGGCGACGTCTGGGACACTCAGATAGAAATCACTAGCTGGGACACGTTGTACAACCGCATCAACGGTCAGACTTTGGAGTAAGCCACAGGCGATGGCCATAGAGGATCATGAATGGCGGGAGAGCAAACAAAAGCCTTTCCTGTACCGTGCTTCCGGCAGGCATCGTCAGTTAGCGAAACGGACAGTTTGAACGGAAGCAAGCTCAGAGCTATTAACGCGGAGACCGTGAACTTCTGTTGGATCCCTGCTACAGTTTTGGCGTCCCTGACGCAGCAAAGTTCGGTGAGGAATTCCAGCAGATGAAGACCATGATACTTGGTGTGTTGGCAGCGGTATTACTTGCGTCGCATGCAGTGGCGATTGACGAATCACCGACGAGGTCAGGGATCGATACTGCCCGGACAAACGGCATTCCACCGCTTGCGCCATCTGAAGCAGTGAAGACGCTGCGAACAAAGCCCGGCTTTCATGCTGAGATTGTCGTAACCGAGCCGTTGATTGAGAGCCCGGTCGCGATTTCATTTGGACCGGACGGACGGCTGTGGGTTGCTGAAATGAGCGACTATCCGCAGGGCGATGGCGAGTCCGGCGGTCGCATTCGCTGTGTGTTTGACGACGATAACGACGGTCGCTTCGATCGTTCGGAAGTCTTTCTGTCCGGCCTTCCATATCCCACTGGCGTAACCGTGTGGCGCAATGGCGTCCTGGTTTGTGCGGCGCCGGATATTCTGTTTGCGGAAGACAAGAATGGAGATGGGAAAGCTGACAGGATTGAGAAGCTCTTCACTGGTTTTGCGACTCACAATTTCCAAGCGCGAGTCAACAGTCTGGAGTATGGGCTGGACGGTTGGGTCTATGGCGCGTGCGGTTTGTTTGGTGGCGAAATCACGTCGCTGAAAACCGGAGAATTGATCGCTCTGGGCCAACGCGATTTTCGATTTCATCCCGACACTGGAGTTCTCGAACCGGCAACGGGTAGCACTCAGCAGGGGCGAGTTCGCAATGACTGGGACGATTGGTTCGGGTGCAACAACGAAACGATTTTGATGCACTATCCGCTGGCCAATCAATACCTGCGTCGCAATCCGTATCTAGCGCCGTCAAAGACGGTTGTCAGCATCTCTGCTGAGCCGAAACCGGGGCGATTGTATTCGATAGCCAATCAGGTGCTGTTCATGCTTTCAGGGCCACCCAACCGTCCAACGGCGGCCTGCGGACTTGGAGTTTATCGCGACGATCTTCTGGGGCCGGACTATCACGGAGATACGTTTACCTGCGAGCCAGTCAACAATCTTGTGCATCGTCAAAAGTTGACGGCCAGCGGAGTCACGTTCACCGGTCGACGGCCGGAGGATGAACTTGACCGGGAGTTTTTGGCATCCACCGATCCCTGGTTTCGTCCGGTGCAGGCTCACACGGGTCCGGACGGAGCGTTGTGGATCGTCGACATGTATCGCTACGTCATCGAGCATCCCATTTGGATTCCACCGAACACGCTCGCGACGCTGGATCCTCGCGCGGGGGCCGATCGGGGACGAATCTATCGAATCGTCGCCGATGCTCAGCCCGCTCGAAGATCCTTGCGTCTGAATCAGCTGCAGGGTGAGGAACTTGCGAACGCAATGGATTCGCCCAATGGCACTCAACGAGATCTCGTCCAGCAGCTCATTCAATGGAATGAGGACAAAGCCGCCCTTCCCGCCTTGAAGAAGCTGGCGATTGAAAGTGATCGACCGGAAGTGCGTTTGCAGGCTCTTTCCACATGGGCCAACATGGAAACTCCGGATGCCGCCATATTGCTGAAGTTACTGGCGGACAAGGATCCTCACGTGCGTCGACATGCGGTTCGTGTCGCTGAGGCTCAATTGGCGTCGCAACCCGCATTGGCCAACGCTGTGATGAAACTGGCGGCTGACAGCGACATGTTTGTCCGGATGCAAGTTGCATATTCTTCCGCAGCGTTGCAACCAGCGGACAGTGCGACGGTACTGGCTAAGTTGTTGCTCAGCGACGGCCGTGATACGCACATGACGTCGGCGATCCAAAGTTCACTTTCTGCGACAAACATCGTCCCCGTGATGAGTGAACTTAGAAAGCTCGAGTCACGCAGTGATGTGACTGACCCGATTCTTGACAACGCAGCAACGCTTGCTGACGAGTCGACAGTATCGCAGATCCTTGCCGAACTAGCGTCAGTCGTTGTGCAGTCGCCGACGGAAGCCGCAACCGCAGCGCACTATGGGCGATTGGCACATTTCATTAGTGCATGGCGACGTCGGACATCAGGTGAAGTGTCGCCCGGCAGCGATTCGATGCGAGCGATCTGGAAACCGGCCGTTGATTCGGCAATTCGCCTTCTCGAATCTGACACCTCGCCGCAGAAGCTTCGAATTGCCGCCGTGATGCTGGTGGGCCAGACTCCGTTTTTGGGTGAGTCTCATGCCGAGACGCTGGCAACTTTGCTGACGCCTCGCACGCCGCCAGAGCTGCAGGCTGCGGCGATCAACGCGTTACGACAAGACAGCAGCGAACTCGTCGCCGACTTCGTACTCACCGACTGGGCGACTCGCGAGCCGCGACTCAAAAAGTCGATTGTAGCAATGCTGATATCTCGTCAGGCCTGGACAGAGCGTCTGTTGAAGGCGATGGCAGAAGGAACCGTATCGACGAGCGAACTCGATCTGCCTCAACAACAGCAACTGATCGACCATGCCAGCGAAACGATTCGTGTGGCCGCTAAAAAAACTCTGAAACCGCGAACGTCGGCCAGTCGGCAGCAGGTGATCGATCGTTACGTGGCCGCCCTGACAAACAGCGGCGACGCGAGTCGAGGGCGCCAGATGTTTCAGAAGCATTGTTCCAACTGTCATCGACTTCAGGACGTCGGGCACATGGTCGGACCGGACATCGCTGGTTACGGTGGAAAGCCCGTGCAGTCGCTTGTTATCGCGATGCTGGATCCCAATCAGGCGGTTGATCCTCGCTATCACGCCTATGTCGTTGTGCTCAATGACGGACGCAGCGTGACGGGATTGATCGCCGAAGAAAATGCATCCAGCCTCACGCTGCTCGCAGCTGAAGGGAAACGCGAAACGGCGCTGCGCTCCGAAGTCGAACAAATGCGAAGCACAGGAAAGTCACTGATGCCAGAAGGCTTCGAACAGAACGCCTCAACAACCGATGTCAACGATCTGTGGGCCTTCTTCAAAACACTGCAATCACCGCCTAAGAAACTGGAAGGCAATACGCCAGCGGTCGTGGCGGTCCTGGCGGAAGGCAATGTCGTGCTGCCAGCTTCCACGGCTGAAATTTATGGTGGAGACATCACCTTTGAATTGACGTTTCAGAACATCGGCTATTGGCACAATCGTAACGACATCGTCCGCTGGCGGATCAATTCGTCGACGTCCAGAAATGTTCAGGTCTGGGGCGAATGGGCCTGCGATGACAGCGCGGCGGGAGGCTCGTTCCAGATTGAAGGAACTCAGCCGTCTCTGCAGGGTGTCGTCGGGACAACCGGCGGCTGGGATCGGTACAACTTGGTTCCCATTGGCGTTGCGGTTATCAGCGAAGGCGCGTCTGAACTGGTTGTTCGGCCAGCTGAAGATCTAAAATCGGCGATGGTCGATCTGCGAGCCATCCATTTGGTGGCAGTTGGCGGAGTTCCTCTGGCAACAGGGATGGTTCGAAGTTCTGGATCTGAAAACAAGAAGATTAAAGAACCTTCTGAGATCGCAGCGGCTTTGCTGGATGATGCTGTGCCAGCAGCGGATCGCGAAAAATTGATCGCCGACAGTTTGAAACAGGCCGCTGAGATCATTCCACTGATGGCGAAGGGGCTGCCTCCAGAAGCCGGAAGCAAGGAAGAGTACCGTCGCATTCCGTGGATCTGGCGAGTTGCGATTGCCGCCGGAAAAAGCGGCGACAATGACCTTATTCGAAGCGTGCTGATTGTCTCGTTGCCGCAAAAGGATCAACGTCTGGAGCATTGGCAGGCCGTAGTGATCGGTGGCGGTCTGATCAACGGGATCGGTCTCGTCGGACATTGGCCCAGGGAAGGACTAACCGCGTTGGTCGAGTCTGACCCGTCGCTGGCAGCGCTTTGGCAGAGATCACTTGAACTTTCGCTGCCCATGTCGGACGACGAAACCGTGCTGTTTGGAACTCGGTATGACGCCCTTCGAATGGTCGCGATGCAAGACTGGGCGGTGGCCGGTCCGCAACTGAGTCGTTACCTTGAAAAGGGCCTGGACGAAGAACTCCACATGGGAGCAATTAGCGGATTGTCGGATCTTCAGCATTCGGATGTCGCGGGGTTGCTAATATCGAACTTCAACAGTTTTTCATCGGTGAATCGAAACCTGACGATTGACGCGCTACTTCGAACTCCCGATCGCCGGGAAACCACAATCAAGGCGTTAAACGACGGACAGCTGCCTAACGAATTGAAGCAGGATGAACGCATCGTGAAACTGCTGAAGGGTTCGCTCCGCTGAGTCTTCGCCCCCGTGTGGAATTTCATGTCAGCCCTTGATTTTCCAATTCTGAAGCATGCGCCGGGTGATTGATTATCCGGCGACATGGCGCAGAATTGCGTTCGGCGAGCCCTGAATCGCGGGTTCTCGACGTGGCCGCGTCGCACTTGCCCAAAGGTCGGGTCACCTCCGCGACTGCCAGATGGAATCTTAGTCATCGGTGGCGGAAGACCCATCGACCTAAAAACTGAAGCAGAACTCAAAACCATGGTGCCGAAATCGCCGAAATCACCGAGGTTGTGACGATTGGGAAGGCCAGGGCAATTGGGGCTGTTTGTAGGCCCAATTTGACAGCGTTAAAGTCATCGCAAACTCTCTGTCCTCAACCCAAAAAGTGGCTCGATGCGAGCCTGATTCGGCTCGAAAAGCAGAGGATGTTGACACCCTTTCGTACCCCTTGTAGAGTCGTAGGCGTCCTCTTTAGAACGCCGTGTGAAGAGCGTGATTGTTGTTATCCCAATAGTACCGATTGCGATGATTCTAGCGGTTTCGATTTCAGGAAGCATCAACAACAGGCAGGTCGGACTGTGGCCGGAAAAGTGTCCCGCGATTCCAAATGGCGGAGCCGAGTTTGGCAGATTTCCTGCGTGTTGTTTGTGTTGATGTCTGGGATGATGTCTTTGGTTCTGGTGGGTCTGCGACCCATCGGCGCTGACGAGCGTCAGGAGTACATGATTTCCGAACGAGTGGCTCAGGGGTTGTCGCAAGGGAAACCGAATCGATCAGCGAAGGAGCCAGCCGAAGACTGGATGCCGTCCGTTGCCGAAACACCGTGGCAGTACATCGTCATTCATCATTCGGCCAGTGAATCCGGAAGTGTGGAGACAATTCATAGGGAACATCTCCAGCGGAAAGACGCTGCTGGAAATCCTTGGCAGGGGATTGGCTATCACTTTGTAATTGGCAACGGCCGGGGAATGAACGACGGAGCCGTAAAGGCAACGTTTCGCTGGGGCGAGCAGATCCACGGAGCTCATTCTGGTAATGCGATGTTCAATGTTCGTGGAATTGGTATTTGTTTGATAGGAAATTTTGAGATCGCTCCTCCAACAAAGGCTCAGATTCATGCGGTGCGTGAACTGGTCAAAGTCCTGGCAAAGCGGCTCCGGATTTCCCGGGAAAATTTAGTAGGGCATGCAGCGGTGAAAGCGACTGCCTGTCCTGGGAAACACTTTCCTCTGAAAGACCTCAGAATGGTGATTCCCGAACATCAGCCATGATCTTAAGTCGTTGACCGGATCGTGCTGAAAAAACGATTGAAGCTGGGATGGTCTTTAATCGGTGTTCAATGGTGTTCCTCCTCACTCATCATCGTCCCTCATGGAAGTCTGAAAATGTTTAATCGCGTTCGAAGCATGTCGTTCTCCTCTGGCGAACTGGATTCGCTGATGCCGGATATGGATCTGGAGATGCTTCCTACGGAGTTGCGGGAGTTGTACGACTCATGGAGTCAGTCGCCCGAGTCTCCATCAAAATATTCCGGCAGCGTGGCGGAATCCGACTGGCCCGTTTCGATCTATGTTCCCGAGCGCTACGAGGAGCGTTACGCCTATCCACTGGTCATTTGGTTTCACAGCGATGCCAATGATGAAGATCAGCTTGAACAGGTGATGACTTCAGTGAGTTCTCAGAATTACATTGGCCTTGCCCTGCGAGGCAACACTGTGCACGAAGCGGCGGGTGGATTTCGCTGGGACGGCTCGTCTCTGTTGTTCGGAACTGTTCCGTTGCAGGATCTGCTGCACGTGACAACGTGTCGGTTGCGACGAGCGTTTCATATTCACAGTGAACGTATCTTTGTTGCCGGTTCCGGCCACGGTGCCGACGTTGCACTCCAGACAATGATTCAGCGTCCCGATTGGTTTGCAGGTGCCATACTGCTGGATCCTGCCTGCTCGATCGATCTCATGAAGGCCGATCGTCTGACAGAACTTCGAAGCAAGCCGATGATGATGAGCATCTCACGAAGCTGCCCACATGACACGATGGCTCGCAGCGTTGAGACCGCTCGCCTGCTCCGCTCGGCCGGTGCCAAACTGGACGTCGAAGTCACCGAACTTCCGGTCGATCCAACCAGCAACGAAGCTCGCATGCTGGATCACTGGATCATGGGCTGCATTAACCGCGAAGCCCTTGTCTAAGCCGACCTCAACTCTAAGCAACCTTCAACCGCGGGCGGCCGACTCACTTGTCTGCCGCCCGCATGCGTTTGTTGATTTGGTCACTCATGTGAGCCGCAAGGCGCTAGCCGCGGGTTTTGATTTTGATGGGTTTTCACAACCCGAAACGTCAGTGAGGGATAAGATTTGCTGCGTTTTTCAACAGCAATCCCTCGCTTCCGCTTCGGATCAAATTAACGAGCCGCCAGCCGCGGGTGTTTTCCACGAGTCAAGACACTTACCCGCAGCTAGCACTTTGCGGCTCACCAGACTAACAACCTGCTGAACTCTGCCACTAATCTGAAACACGTCGCTGCCCAGCCAGGTTTTAGTAACACCCCGCGTTGCTGCGAAACTCAAACGCCGCGCCGTCGCTCTGCCTGAGCATCCACACGTTTAGGATGCCGCGTCGACGCCCGCTCGATGACTCCTCGTCGCACCATCGGAAACCTCTGCCGTCATTCCGCAGGTTCGATGCATTGTCTTGTGTGGCCGCAACCAGTATGTTGGCACTCAACGGTGCCCTGCATCGGTCGTGAAACGGCTATCCGGGGAACGAGTGAGGCAAATCGTTATCGCTGGTTGCAGTCACAGGGACACTATGAAAATTACGGGAATCGAAACCCTTGTCTGTAACGCTCGGATGCGAAATTGGGTTTTCGTAAAAGTCATCACGGACCAGCCAGGGCTGTTCGGGTGGGGTGAAGCCACACTTGAGTGGCATACACGAGGCGTTGTCGGTTCCATCGAAGATCTGTCGCATCTGCTGATTGGTGAAGATCCAACGCGAATCGAACATCTTTGGCAAATGATGTGGCGACAGCATTTCTGGCACGGCAGCGGAGTCACTCGTTCGACCGCCATTGCCGGAATTGATCTGGCACTTTGGGACATCGTGGGCAAGATCCACGGAGTGCCTTGCCACAAACTTTGGGGCGGCCCCGTTCGAGATTCCATTCGGCTGTACTGCCACCTTGGCGGCGGGAACCTCGAGAGCTTCTATGAAACTCCCGTGGATAACGCAAAGCAGTTTGCTGATCTGGCTCGTCAGGCGGTGTCCGAAGGGTTCACGGCGTTCAAGTCGATGGCCGTTCCTCCGACAATGCCGATTGAAGGACTAAAGCCTGTTAAGGCGGCTGAAGCCTGCGTTTCAGCGATGCGAGACGCCGTGGGCGACGACATCGACATCATGGTCGATTGTCACGCGAGGCCATCGCCAGCCATGGGAATGCGATTCGCGAAAGCACTGGATCAGTATGGGTTGTACTTCTTCGAAGAACCGTGCTGGCCGGAGAGTATTGAAGGCCTTGCAGCGATCAATGCTGCTGTGACGACGCCGATCGCAACCGGGGAACGCATGACACATCTGGCCGCGTTTCGGGATCTGTTTGCTGCGCGGGGCTGCGAGATTTGTCAGGTCGACATTACTCATTGCGGTGGCTTCACCGAAGCGCGGCGCATCGCGGCACTGGCGGATGCTTATCGGATCGCTCTTGCACCGCACAATCCGCAGGGACCAGTTAGTACGGCCGCATCGCTGGAGTTTGGATTTTCGCAACCGAGCTACATCATTTGCGAATCGGTCCATAGCGACGTACCGTGGCGGCACGATGTCGTCCAGGAAGGCTTTACTCTGGATGCGGCCACACGAACTGTCACACCGAACACGAAGCCCGGGCTTGGCGTGACGATCAATGAGGACGAAGTCCGTAAACATCCGTTTCAGCAGGAGCTTGTTCAGCGAGTCTTCTACCGAGACGGCGCCGTGGGAGACTGGTAAGCATGCATCTGAACCTTCCATCTGAGTTTCGTCATGCGTCATTCCACGGTCGAATCGGGGTGGC
>JANMEV010000439.1:0-16192 GCA_031377305.1 Planctomycetota bacterium
TCCTTCAACACCAGCCAGTTTAGCGGCGGATACACGGGTATGGCCGGTGGTGGGTTCGGTGGAGGAGGCGGTGTTGGCGGCGGCAATGCCGGCTTCAGTCAGTTTGGCGGTCAAGGCGTTATGGGTGGCGGAGTCGGGACAGGATTTAGCGGCGTCTCAGGGCACGCGGCCCAGTTTGGCGGGATAGGAAATTCATCACGCGGCGGTCGGGGCCAATAGGCAGAACGGTCGGCGGGCGATTCTCCCAGCCGGTCCCGTTGAGTTTTCGTACGGATACAACTCGGTGAGAGCTTTTGTAACCAGAAGCGGTTGCAGAGAAAGAGCCGGTCAAGGAATGGACACAATGGATTCTCAATACCTTAGGCATCTGCTGAGTTCTGCTGCCACAGGTTCTTTTTTGTTGCTCTCCGCATCGCAGGCACTGGCCGGGCGACTGTTTCCAGATGAGCCTTCGAGGCCGCACGTTTCAGCTGCGGGTGCTGAGAACTGGGGATTCAACCAGACCTGCTGGCAGAGGTTTCCGCCAATCGCACCGTGTGATGGTGGTGCGGGCTGCGGGATCAATCCTGGAATGGCTTTTCCAGGTTTTGAACCGTCTGCAGCCACCTATTCGCCTCAGCCGGGCATGATCGTACCGAATCAGTATTCACCGCCGATGCCGAGTTCCAGTTTTCCGCAAGGGTCCGGCGGAATGCGTTACGCGCCAGCACCTTCGATGGATTCGTCCTTCGGTAATTCCCGAGATTCGCAGTTGGTCCTGCCTTCGTCTCCAGGACTTCAAATGCCGCAGAGCTTTCCTACTTCAGACTCGACGATGCCACAGGGTTCTCCGATGCCGATGCCGGTTCCGCTCCCAGCATCAGCACTACCGCCGCTGCCGTCGCCTCCGACTATTGTTCCGGCAATTCCTGATCAATCGTCCGCCTTGCCGAATCGACTGATGTTTGATCCGGACGGTCGCATTACAGCCGTGCCGCAACATCAAAGTCCAATTCAACAACCGTCAATGCACTCGGTATCAACGTCATCTCGATACGGACAGCCGATGAATGTCAAGCCCTCGGTCGCCATGCCCCTGGCTGTCATGCCCTCAGTAGCCATGCCTGCGACGCCGACGCAGTTGCCATTCCAATCGGCGTTAGCGAGTAACGGGACGAGTTATCGAAGCAATGGTGTCCCTGTTCAGTTTGCAAATCGTACAGACAATTCGACGCCAGCGTCTCAAACAGCTTCTCGATATGGCCAGTCGTCTCAGGCGGCCATGTCTTCGACTAACCTAACCAAGCCGATCAGACAACCTGGCATACCGGCGCAGACCATTTCTCACAGCCGCCCCGTTTCACAGCCTCCGAACGGAATTCGGTATGGCGCAGGGCGTTCAAGCCAGTCAATGCCGTCTGGGAATCAAGTCCCAATGTCGGGCAATCTGGAGCCGCTGCGCAGCACACCGCGTGTTCCGTATCAGCGATAAAGTTGGCGTGCATTGCACGGCCGGAAATCGCAGTACAGAACGGAACCGATGCTTTACTTTGCCATCTGCAGCTCCTCTTTCAGTTCGAGCACAGTCCGGACGATGTGTTCTTCGACGTCGGCTGACCACTTTGACGGCAGTCCGTAATAAATCATTGCGGATTCACCTTCGTAGCCACCTTCCAGCAAGACTCGTTTGGATGGTATGTAGGCCATCACATCGTTGCTGTAAGCGGCGATCCAGTTATCCGTTCCCGACAGTTCGGCCTTAAGGCGCAGGCTGAAGTCGACAACCACTTCGCCACCAAGGAACGTCATTTTCACGTCGTCACCAATGGCCCACATCTGGACTGGATAGGGATAGGTGGGCGATAGCTTGCGATCGCGAGCAATGACGTCCGACAAGGCTTTTGCACGGCGGGCGATGTAGACGTTGTCGGACTTCAAATCAGTATCAATTTCAGCCTGCGTCGGAATGTGGTCGAGCGCCAAATCGATTTCTCGATAGACGGCTTTGATTGTTCCTCTAACCGGTTGCATCGGACTCTCCAGCGCGCGATCGACTCCGTCGGCTGTTTGTTTTCCGTATTCGGCTGCCAGTTCCACGGTTCGGCGAGGCAGCGGATTTTGATCCGCGCCGCATCCTGCCCAAAACATCGCGACGGCTTCGGGATGCCTTCTTTCGACTTCCAGCTGAGCAAACCCCGGCCAGTCGCCTGACCAGTCCATCAGGCTGAGAACTGTCGCGTGGCACGCATAGCCGAACACCACAGCTCGCAGCTTTCCGTCCCTGTCTCGCGCAGACAATACGGGCAGATCATGATCGACCGGGCCAACCAGCATACCGGACTCACGAAGCACTGGGACGTCCGGTTCTCGATTGGTGCGGCGGTTCACTGCGAATGAGGCCTGACTTTGTCCTGTCTGAATGACGGCAGGCGCGAGAGATGCGAATGCGTCGGCAGCGGCATTCGCAATGGAAGTGCTGAGCTGCTCGGTGTACTGCTCCACCAGTTTCATATTGTGTTCGTCAAGCGAATACATCGACAGAAGATTGGTTCCCACGACCGGTCCGCTGTGGGTGTGCGACATCGATAGCGCAATCTGCGACCGATCAAGTTGATGTGTTTGCTGCAACTGCCGACAGATTTTCTGTGACGTCGTCCGATCAAGTCCAACGAGATCCAGCGTGATAAGCAGAGCCTGATGGCCGGCTGGATCCTGAAGCACGATCGCCTTTGCCCAGAGGTCGTGACTCTTGCCTTCGGCTGGTTTGTCCCGCGATGCGTACCCTGACATCCACATCGGTTCCTTTGGAGTGATGACAATCTTTCCGACTCCCACTTTCCACGTCTCTTCCGCCTGCAGATCTGTGGGCCAATTTTGATGCGAGACGACGGCCACCAATAGAAAGGCGAGTTTCACGGCGTACTCCGAGCAGGGAAAAGGAGCGGTAAGGTTCGATGCGGATAGTGAGGTCTATCGGTTTTCTCAAATCGTGCAAGCGTTCGAGCGATCCCCGAGCTGTTGGTTGCCCGCGTTAATTGCGGAGGAGACTTCAAGGAACCGGGGTTAAACTTCGGTGCCCAAGAATTGATTTCCAGCGCCGCGAGGGTTCATGGAAATGAGTCCTGCATCAAGTGTTTACTGCATTTAGCTGCATTCTGTGGATTGATTTGACTCGCCGCGGAGTGGGTCTGCAGGTTACGACGCGCTGGCGAGTCTTCGGTTTCTCGATGAGACGGAAAATGTGAAATGAGGCTTGCGGCAAATTGTGTTAGCCTTAGACTGTCCAGCGTCGAATACTAAAACTTGTTGCAAGACGGGTGCTTACCATTGTTCGAGATCATGATTCTCGAGCTTTTGGGGTGAGTGAAAAGGGAAGACGGTGACCAGCACTATGCTGGAAATCCGTCGCGGTCGCGCCGCTGTAATCGGGGACCTTGCTGTCAAAAACCACTGCAGTTGTTTGGAGTTGCTCCAGAGCTTCGGGAAGGGATAGCCAGGGGATGATCCGAAAGCCAGAAGACCTGCCTGTCTTGTTGCAGATATCACCCTCGCGATTTGGGGCGTTGTCGGCGAACAGAAATCTTGGGTCCTTGCGTCACCATTTTCTATTGGTGCGACAGTCTTCAGGTACGCAGCGGATTTTGAATTGACTTGGCGACTTGCCGAGTTTTCATAATCACCCGGCCTGTGGTCAGATTTCTGTTTGATGCGAATGACGTTCCTGATCATGTCCTTCAGGATCAGCGTCATGCAACTTCATCGCGAAAGTCGGGAAAGCCGCGCTGTTCCTAAGCGTGTCCCATTGTCGCTTGAAGTGAACAGCGATCCGGGTACACGTGAATCTCACCTGCCTGATAAGTGCCGAAATGTCTTCGGCCGAATTTCCAGCCGGTCACGAACTGTCGGCTTCACTCTCATCGAGCTGCTGGTCGTCATCGCCATTATTGGCATTTTGATTGCATTGTTGTTGCCAGCAGTGCAGTACGCCAGGGAAGCGGCTCGTCGAACAGCCTGTCGAAGCAATCTTAGGCAGATCGGTATCGCGATGCACAACTATTTGGATGTGCATCGTGTCTTACCGAAAGGTGGCTACGGTGGGAATCTTGCCACGGCTGCGTTGTATGAAACAGCGAACGCGAAACAGTGTCGATTGATGAGTTGGGGGACTGCATTGCTCCCCTACGTTGAGCAAGCCTCACTCTATCAGCAGTGGGATCAATCTCAGTGGTATTTGCAGCCGAGCAATCAAGCGTTGGCCGCAGTGCCTTTGACCGTGTATTTGTGCCCATCCAGTCCGCTGCCGGCTCTTCGAGCAAACGGGGACAATACAAACTCGACACCCTTGTACGCACGCACGGACTACGGTGGCAATTTTGGGGAGCGCGGAATTCGATGTTACCCGTTAACAAATTGCCAAAACAACTATTCGGAGCTTGGGGATAACTCAGGTCAGCCTCGAGGTACGATGATGCTTCAACCGATCGCCTCGTTTCGATCATTGACGATCAGGATTCAGGACATTCCAGACGGCACATCTCAAACGATTCTTGTTGGTGAAGCTCCGAATGCGATCCACGGAATCTGGGCCGGGCATAAGAACGTAATGGACCAAAGTGCTCCGCTCAACGCGCGACTTGCTGTCACGTCGCCATATCAGTCTTGTCGCATCACAGCAGCTCAATCTGCGTTGGAAGGTCGGCTCGGATGCGATTCCGGCGGCCAGGAGTTCCACAGCTACCACACGGGTGGCGTATCTTTCGCTTTTGCCGATGGTTCTGCACGACTTGTGTCGGAAAACATTGACCTAAAAATACTTGCGGCCCTGCTCTCCAGAGACGGTGGTGAAGTTGTTTCGGGAGACTTTTGAGGGGCTTCGTCGCGTTTTTTTCTTTCATCACATATTGGACTTAGGGCCACAGGATGCGACACCTGGTCTGCTTCCAACAAATCTGATTTCAGTAAATCCAAGGGTATGTTTATGTTTCGGGGTTCGAGTTTTACGTTTGCCGTATTGGCGATTTTCAGTTTTGTCTCAACGGTTTCGGGTGATGTGATCACCTTTGAATCACTGCCAGTAAACAGCGGAGGCTATTACAACGGGGACACGTCCGCGACTTCTCCGCTCAGGGACAACTATTCGAGCATCGGAACGGGATCAAATTTTGGGGCAACGGAGCATCTGCAGCAGTGGACTATTGGCGGAGTAAGTTTCAACAACAACTACACGCCTGACTTCGATTCGTGGACTGGATGGAGTTGGTCCAACGTTGCAAATGGAACGACGGCTGGTTTTGGCAATCAGTACGCGGCCTTTCCCGGTGGGGGTTCGAATGGTTTAGGTGGAACGACAGTCGGCGGAAAATATGCCGTGGCCTTTGGAGATGGGGCTTATATCAACCTTCCGACCGGGGCGATTTTGAATTCTGTCGATCTTTCAAATACAGCCTACGCAGGTCTGTCGATGAACGATGGCGACGCGTTTGCGAAGAAGTTCGGCGGGCTGACAGGTAACGATGCGGATTTTTTCCGTGTGACTCTGACGGGGTTTAGTTCGTTCGGTGGTCTAGGCGCCGTTGTCAATTCACTGACCGTTGACCTTGCCGATTACACGTTTGCCGACAACAATCTGGACTACGTCCTCAACACCTGGAAGCAGGTGGATCTTTCTTCGCTCTCGGGTTCAAAGTCGATTGGGTTGACGTTTTCGAGTAGCGACGTCTCATTTGGCTTCATCAATACACCGACGTATCTCGCACTGGATAACTTGAATTTCACGGCCACTTCCGTGCCAGAACCTGGTTCAATGCTGACGTTGAGTGTTGTGATTTTAGGCCTTGGCTGGAGAAAACGACGTCAACTTGGATTTGCGGGACAACCCTAACTGGACATCGAACTTGGCGCTGTCCAGCAAAGCTTTGGATGGAGAGCGACTTATGTGGCTGGAATTCTGCTCTCTTCATTGACGGCCGGCAAACCACGTGAACGTGCCGGTGAACACTTCGTTGTCGCCCTGGACAACCGAAACTGAGATATCGACAGTCGCGCGTCCGCGAGACTGTAGTGTTTCGATGAATTGGCTGGCGTCGGCTTCTGAGAGGGTTCCCGTTCCACAGACGGCAGAATTGACGGACGCGGGTCGGCGGTATTTGACAGTCGAGCCGCGAAGCAATGCAACGAAGGAATTGGCCAGATCGGGAAACTGGTTGAGTAAACTTTGCCCGGTCGCGGCTTCGGCAATTCCGAAGATCACTGCCGCATGAACGGTCCCCACATGGTTCAAATGTTCTGAACGAGGTGACAGGAAAATTGAAACGCCATCGGTCGTTATGCCAAGGGATTTGTTGAAGGGAAGGCTGGAGATTTCCATATGCCTGCTCGCTGAAATGGAACTCAGTGGGTGAGGAATCACGCAGTTTGACAATGAGACGATTCAGCCATGTTGAGCCGTCCCTGCGCACACTGTTGTGAAGGGGTTTAGCCAGACACCATCGTTCCACCGTCGTCTCGTGGAATGAGTGTGCCGATGTCCTGAATTGTCATGTTGCCGCGAGGCCAGCTCAGAACGAAACGAGTGCCCTGCCCTGGTCCGCCTTCAATTCGAATACGTCCCCCGTGTTCGCGAAGAATCTTGCGACTGACGGGAAGTCCGATTCCTGTGCCTCGAGATCCCTTGGTCGATTCGAAGACGTTAAAGATCGTTGCCCGCTGATCTTCAGGAATTCCGGGTCCGTTGTCACTAACTGCCACCAGCAGCATATCGGCCGTTTTATCATATCCCGTCTGAAGCACGACTGCACCGCGTTCGATACCGTCGACCGCTTCGATCGCGTTCGAGACGATGTTCAGGACCGCTCGGTGAATTCCTTCACTATCGAATAGCGACGTTGGGATGTCGTCGCCTTTGCGGAATTCAAAGGTCACTCCGCACTCGGCCGCGCGAGCAACGGCGAGTTCCGCGACTTCGCCGACGACTTTATTCAACTCGACGAGCTGCAGCGAAGGAACTCGATCCTTGCTGAAACTGAGCATGTCCATCACAAGGTCATAGATGCGAGTCTGATTGCGTTCAACGATCTCCCATCCCTGACGAATGAGATCCTCTTTTGTTTGATCCAGACCCATTCGGATTAGGTAACTTCCGCCGCGAACTCCCTGAAGAATATTCTTGATATGGTGGCTCAGCACGGTGATCGTCTGGCCCATCGCAGTAAATCGCTCGGCTTTCAACATGGCTTCCTGAAACTGTCGAGATTCCAGTGCCAGCGCGGCTTGTCGAGCAACTGTTACGATTGTGCGCAGGTGCTCGTCGGTGAGGCGCTCGGCAACTCCGTTGTTCATGGCCTCGGAAACGCTGGTTGTCGTATCGAGATAGAATACACCCAGAAGATCAGACCGTCCTCGCATGGGAGCGCAGATGGCTTCGCGAATTCCGGCCGTTACGATACTCTGACCGGTCTGAAAGCGGTCATCCAATCCTGCATTTGTTGTTCGAACGGCAATTCCGTGACGCAGTACGTAGTCTGTGATCGATCTGGAAACCGGCATCTGCTGCGAATCGGCTGTTGCCTTATCGCGACGTGAAAATGCGATGGCCGTAAGGTCGACTCCAACGGGATCCTTCAGAAGTACGCAGCCGCGATCTGCATTGACGGCCTTGAGCGTCAGATCCAGAATTCTCTCCAACAACGCCTCCAGAGAATGGACCGGCGTGACTAGCTCTTCGGCAACCTGATAGAGCAATTCCAAACCGCTGTGTGGGTCCTTCGGAAGCTGAAGCGGTGCGTCAGCGTCGACTCCGACCGTGTGCGCAAATGCCGATTCGTCCAGGGATCGAGAGTCTTCAATGAAACGGATTTGGTTCGCCGAAGCAATAGGTGAGTGATTTGAATCTGTAATCTGGAAAGCGACTATGCTGGAGCCAAACTGCAGGTTGTCGCCGTTGGTGAGGACTCGTTCTCCGGCAGAATTCCCGTTTACTTTCGTGCCGTTGGCGCTTTTTAGGTCCTTCAGGATAAAGTTTGTGCCGTCGTGGTTGATGCGAGCGTGATGGCGTGAGACTTCGCTGTCATCCAGTCGCACATTGCATCCGACGCTGCGACCGATCACAACGTCCTGCGAGGACGTGATTTCAAACCGGCTGCCCCGATTGGAGCCGTTGATCACAAGTAGAGTAGCTCGAAACACGGAGGGAACTCAATGGAAAAACCAAAGGAGCGAAGGCGCAAGGCGGGAGAGCATGACGATCATTATCGTACCCTACATGCTATTTCAGTTGATTGCCGCTGAACACTCAAGCACAACTCCGGGACCAATGGACCATTTCCGGATTCTCGAATCCGGGCGTATCGTCGAGAATGCTGAACAGACAGAAGGTCCAGAGGCATCACTTCCGGAGAATTTCAGATGAACATTTTCGACGCCCCTTGCTCTTCAGAGTTGAACAAATCACAACTCCGTGAGTTGTCGGTGCGAGTTTTGTGCAAAGTCATCAAGGGACGGTTCATGATCAGAATCTTAGTGTTTGTTTCGACTGTTCTCTTGCATGGTGCAGTTTCCCGGAACGTGCTGGCTGAGAATCCAATTCGAGTCGCGACATTTAATTGCAGTCTGAATCGTGAGTCGTCGGGAAAGCTGGTTGGCGATCTGAAAGGTGGCCGGAACGTTCAGGCTCAAAAGGTTGCCCGAATACTTCGCACAGTGCGGCCGCAGATCGTATTACTGAATGAGTTCGACTTCGATCCGGAGAAGGAAGCCGTTCGCATTTTCATGACTGAGTACCTTGCGGCGGAAGGTGACTGGGCAACAGAGCCACCGATTTCGTATTCCGACTTCTATGTCGCGCCGGTCAATACGGGCGTGCCGTCGGGGCGAGATTTCGACCACGATGGAAAAAAAGATGGCCCCGCAGACGCCATTGGATTTGGCAAGTTTCCTGGGCAGTACGGAATGGTTGTTTTGTCGCAGTTTCCAATCGACATGAAGTCTGTACGAACGTTCCAGAACCTGCTTTGGAAATCGATGCCTGACGCTCTTCTTCCGTCGGGAGCTGATCCTGCTACGCCGATGTGGTACGACGAACAGGATCTCGATATGCTTCGAATCTCATCGAAGAGCCACTGGGATGTTCCAGTGATGATCAACGGACAGACATTGCATATTCTGGCCAGCCATCCGACGCCACCAGCATTCGATGGTCCTGAAGATCGAAACGGGCGACGCAATCGAGATGAAATCAGGCTGTGGGCCGAGTATCTGTCCGAAGGGCCTACTGCCTGGCTGGTTGATGACAGCGGCGTCGCGGGATCACTGTCTGCCGATTCGTCATTTGTGATTCTCGGCGACCAGAACGCAGATCCAAATGATGGAGGGAGTTTTCCAAAGACGATCCAGCAGCTTCTGGAACATCCACGAGTCAACTCCGAAATTGTGCCGACAAGCACCGGTGGAGCTGCCGCTTCGAAGTCGCAGATGGGAGCGAATCTGCAGCATCGGGGAGACCCGAGCCACGATACCGCCGACTTTTCCGATAAGGTCGTGGGCAATCTGCGAGCTGACTATGCTTTGCCCAGTCGTAATCTTCAGGCCGTGGCTGCGGGGGTCTTCTGGCCATCTCCCGGTGAACCCGGCGCAGAATTGGTCACCTGTTCCGATCATCGTCTGGTGTGGGTCGAAGTGAATATGTCTGACGGTTTGGCGTCCCCGAAATAGCTGTTTAGACCCGAAAACGTGCTGCACTTTCCGAAATGAAGACGCAGCGAGCGCGTTGCGTGAACGCATGGCGGGATCGTGCTACACTTTGATCGGCGATGTCAAAAAAGCTCTCGATCGAAGCCGATTCGCGTGTCCGCAGGAGTCTCTTCGAAATGTCGATGAGTGCGGATTCGGAGCAAAGCAAGTTCAGGAAATGATTCAGCGATGGGTGTTGACGAATATTTGATTGATCACACGGCGTTTGACTTCGAAAAGCTGTTGTCCGCGTGGGAATGGCTCATCGAAGACGAGATGGAAGTGCAGCCGTGGCTGATGAATTGTTTTGGCGATCTCTTCTTCGTTGACGAGCATGGAATTGTGCTCTGGCTGAACATCAATGATGGAGAGCTAACCGAAGTGGCTGGGACCGTCGACGAGTTTTTCGAACTGCTCGACGATGAGGAAAACGCATCTGACTGGTTCATGATGGGGCTTGTCGACGAGATGGCTGAAGCCGGGAAAAAACTGGAGCCTCAACAGTGCTACGGCTTCAAGGTGCCGCCAATACTTGGAGGCGAGTACGAAGTCGATAACGTCTACACCACTTCTGTGGAAGACTATTGGACGTTTTGCGGAAATGTTCACGCGCAGATCGATGGCCTTCCGGATGGCGCTGAGGTGGATATCGAACTTCCGGAACGTTAAGCCGATGGGCGAGGCAACGGCGGCTGGGGGCTTCCAATGGCATCGCGATGGAAGATTGGGTTTCGTCAGTTTCAGTGGACGATGCCTGCGGTCATAGTCATACTGGAATCTCACGGTTGTGGCTTTGTTGCCGCACGGAAACTCGACCCTTGGCGTTATCTTCAGATCCATGGACAAATCGGATTCATCGTTGCCAAACACTGAATCACCGCTGGATGCGGGTGAAGCCTTTGTGGAAACGGATTCGATAGTCTCTGGCCGACTGTTGGAGCATCTACAGCAGTACTGGGGCTATCCCGGATTCCGCGCGTTGCAGCGGGAAGCGATGTCGCTGGTCATGAGCGATCGTGATTCGCTTGTCGTACTGCCGACTGGCGGTGGTAAATCACTGTGCTATCAGGTGCCAGCAATTTCCCGCGACGGGCTGGCGCTGGTGGTTTCACCTCTGATTTCGCTAATGAAGGATCAGGTGGATTCGCTTCACGGAGTTGGAATCTCAGCCGCGTGCATTAACAGCATGCAGACCAATCGAGAAAAGATTGAGGTCGCGGATAAGATTCGGCGGCGTGAATTAAAGTTGTTGTACATCGCTCCGGAACGACTGGTACAGCAGAAGACTGTTGAGTTTCTGCAGGCTGCGGGCGTGTCCTTTGTGGCGATCGATGAAGCTCACTGCATCAGTCAGTGGGGGCATGACTTTCGGCCCGAGTATCGGCAACTAAGGCGTCTGAAGGAAATTTTCCCCGGTGTTTCGGTACACGGCTATACAGCGACGGCCACGGAACAAGTCCGAGCGGATATCGTTGAACAGCTTGGACTGAAGAACTCCGAGATCCTTGTCGGTTCGTTCGATCGCCCAAATCTGCATTATCGAGTCGAACGACGAACGGACGCGATTGGTCAGATTCAACGGATTTTGAATCGGCACAAAGGTGAATCGGGAATTGTTTATTGTATCAGCCGTAAGAATGTTGATTCCACCAGTGAGTCGCTCAACCGTCTTGGCTTGAAGACACTGCCCTATCACGCTGGCATGTCGGACGAGGACCGTCGAAAGAATCAGGATGCCTTCATTGATGAAAAGGTGAACATCATCGTCGCAACGGTGGCATTCGGGATGGGGATCGACAAGAGCAACGTGCGGTTTGTCATCCACGCCGAAATGCCTCGTTCGCTGGAAAACTACCAGCAGGAAAGTGGCCGCGCAGGGCGAGACAGTTTGGAGGCAGAGTGCGTGTTGTTGTATGCCGCCAACGATGTGGATACCTGGGAATTCCTGATGAAGGATACCGAGGATCCCGCAGTGCTGAAGGCTGGCCAGACAGCGCTTCAGGCAATGAAGCAGTACTGCGTGAGTACTCGTTGTCGCCACGCTCAACTGGTCGAGCACTTTGGGCAGATTCTGGAAACCAGCAGTTGCGGAGCGTGTGACTTCTGCCTGAAGGAAATGGAGCCGGTTGCCGATTCGCTGATCGTGGGACAGAAGATCCTGTCATGCGTCATCCGTCAGGGAGAACGCTTTGGAGCTGCTTACACGGCTCAGGTTCTTCGGGGTTCAAAGGCAAAACGCATTGTCGAAAACGGGCACGATAAGCTCAGCACCTGGGGCCTGATGAAGGACGAGTCGGAACCGCAGCTTCGGAACTGGATGGATCAGTTGTTGTCACAGGGATTTCTGCGACAGGCCGGCGAATTCAACTGTCTGGAGGTGACTCCGTCTGGACGTCTGTTGTTGAAAGGCGAACTGAAGCCTGCGCTGCTCCGTTCGCGAGTTGCTGATTCGGCCGGTCCGATCGATGATCCGTGGGAAGGTGTGGATCGTGAATTGTTCGAAGAGCTGAGGGGCATGCGAACGCGACTTGCGATTCAGAAGCATGTGCCGCCGTACATTATCTTCGGCGATGCCACGCTCCGCGAACTTGCAAAACATCGGCCGACGAAGGCAAAGGCTCTGACAAAGATTCACGGTATTGGTGCACAGAAAATCAAGGATTTCGGAGCCGTCGTGCTGTTTACTATTCAGCAGTGGTGTCAGGCAAACGATGTTGAAACCGATGTCAACGTTGAGCAGGCCGGGCAGATTCGTCCCGCCGAACGTCGTCGTATCGCCAAAGCGCCAAGCGATTCAAAGTCGTCCGAGTACTTCGACCTTTTCGAACAGGGAATGTCGATGGAGGATGTCGCCCATCAATTGGGGCGGTCGCTGGACACTGTGAGCAAGTATCTTGGGATGTATGTTGAGGCTCATCGAATCACCGACATTGCTGCGTGGATTCCTCCCGCCATGCAAAAACGAATCGACGACGCGATCGGGCAGCTTGGCAGCGAACGCCTCAAGCCGCTGTTTGAACATCTCAACAGTGAAGTGTCGTACGCTCACCTTCGCATCGCCGCCACTGCGTGGAACCTGCGTCAGGCGGAAGAGGCATGAGAGAATCTGCACGGAGCCGCAGGTTCAAACGATGAAACGAGCAAAGTCTGCGAGACCTGTTTGCGGATACGGCGACCTGACGACGGATTACTTTCGCAGATCGTATTCTTTGATCTTGCGGTACAGCGTGCGTTCGCCGATCTCGAGCATGCGAGAGGCCTCCTCGCGATTGCCATCTGTCAAATCCAGTGCTCGTTCGATGTAGTACTTTTCGACTTCTGTCATCGGTTTGCCGATGAGCGAATCCGCGCCAGCTGGTACATCTGTGTCCTGTTCAGGGAGTTGATCCTTCACCAGGACGGCAATTTCCGGCGGCAGGCCATCAATGTCCAGGATGCCGTCGTTGTCGAGCACCAGCATGCGTTCGATGGTGTTGCGAAGTTGTCGGATGTTTCCCGGCCAGTGATAGGCAAGCAGCGCCTTTCGAGCAGCTCGTGAGAATCCCTGCACATCGCGGCCGGTTCGTTTTGAGAGATCTCGCAGGAAGTGCTCCATCAACAGCGGGATGTCGCCCATGCGATCACGCAGTGGCGGCAGAAAAATGCTGACAACGTTGATTCGGTAGTAAAGATCTTCGCGAAACTTGCCGTCCTGAACCAGCTTCTGCAGGTCCGCGTTTGTGGCAGCGACCAGTCGAACGTTGATATTCAGTTCGTCGTTGGCTCCCAGCCGAGTGATGTTGCGTTCTTCAAGCACTCGCAGCAGTTTCACCTGCGTATCCATTGGCATTTCGCCAACTTCGTCCAGGAACAGAGTGCCTCCGTTGGCATGTTCAAACTTGCCAATGCGTCGTCCGGTCGCTCCGGTGAACGCTCCCGCTTCGTGGCCAAAGAGTTCGCTCTCAAGAATACTGCCGGGAAGAGCGGAGATATTCAGCGGGACGAACGGCTTGTTTTTACGAGGGCTATTCTGATGCAGAGCCCGCGCGACGAGTTCCTTGCCGGTTCCGTTCTCGCCCTGAATCAAAACGGTGCTGTCAGTGGGTGAGACGCTTTTCAGAATCTCGACGATGCGATGCATCTGCGGGCTGTTGCCGATTACGCCTTCAAATCCGAATCGCTCTTCAAGGGCGCGGCGAAGTTCTGCGTTCTTGCGAATCAGCCGTAATCGAGCCGATGCTTTTTCTACGGCTGATCGCAGCTCGCCAATATCCAGTGGCTTGGTAAGGTACGTGTAGGCTCCGTGCTGCATCGCCGTGACAGCGGACGTGATCGAACCGTGACCCGTGAGCACGATGACTTCTGCTTCGGGAAGTTCGTCCTTGGCCTGGCGAAGGATTTCAAGTCCGTCGATTTCGCCCATGCGCAAATCGGTGACGATGACGTCCCATGATTCAGCCGCAATCAACTGAGCGCCTCGTTCTCCGGAACCAGCGACTCGGCAATCACAATTGATCCGCGCAAGGGAGTCGGCAACAGCCTGAGCGTGTCCTTCGTCGTCGTCGACGATAAGGACTCGCACAGGAATCGTGGAAAGGTCAGCAGAATCGTTTTTGGGGTCAGCCATAGAAAATATTTGAGCCGCCTGGCGATAGCCGCGGGTATGTTTTCGTTCAATGCGGACCGGCGACTTCCGTTCCGCAACCTGGGACTTCGTCAACTATCGCTTTGCCGGTAGTGTAATTGTAAACCGAGTTCCTTTTCCAACGTCACTTTCGCACGAAATCCGGCCGTGGTGGGCTTCCACGATGCGCCGAACCGTGGGAAGGCCAAGGCCGCTGCCTCCGGATCGAGTTGAGAAGAATGCCTGAAACATCTGGCTGCGTGTTTTTTCGTCCATTCCTTTGCCGGTATCGATGATCTCGAGTACGACATCTTCACCTCGAGTTCGCGTCAACAGGTCGATCGAGCCACCGTCTGGCATTGCTTCGATAGCGTTTCGGCAGAGGTTGACCAAAGCCTGACGCATCAGCGACTTGTCCAGCATGACAACCGGAAGATCGCTGTCAAGATGAGGCCGCAGCTCGACCTCCATGCTATTCGCCTGCGGCTCCAAAAAGTCGATGTAATCGGAGACGATTGTATTGAGGTTGCCATCGCTCAGGTGAAGCTCTCCAGCCCGGGCAAACTGAAGAAATGCGTTGAGAATTTCCTCCAGATTGCGACATTCGCCCTGCAGATTCGCAATTCGCCGCAGCATCCGTCTGGCTCGCTGCGAATCATCGCCCTCCATTTCTTCTGCCAGCAGTTCCAGATTCATCCCAATTGTCGAAAGGGGATTGCGGATCTCATGCGCGAGGCCGCCAGCGAGCGTGGCAAGCTCGGTGTTTTCAGCCTGAAGTCTTTTTCGTTCCTGTGTGTCGTCAGGGAATTCCATCAGGACGATCCTGTAGGCGGAGCAGTTTCAGATCCGCGATTCTTTGGCTTTCGATTAGCAATGCAGATGACGGCGACTGGAACCGGATTGGAACTGGTTGAAGAGAGTGCACTGAATATCGATCTGAGGAAAGATCGACCTGCATGTTAAAAAACCCGGCTTTTTGGGAAAAGCCGGGCTTCTGTTGGCAGTCATTGTTCACGAGCACGCTTTTGACGTCCGGAGGGCTGATACCCGCCAATCGCCGAGAAGATGTTACTCTTCGTCGTCGTCTGCTGGCTCGTCCTTCTTCGTCGCTGTCAGAACAGCTTTACGAGAAAGTTTCACACGATTCTGATCGTCCACTGCGATGACCTTCACTTCAAAGGTATCGCCGATCTTACAGACGTCAGTGACGTTCTTTACGAAGCCATCGGACAGTTCGCTGATGTGGCACAAGCCGTCTTTACCAGGAGCGATTTCAATGAAGGCACCGAAGTCCTTTATTGAAGTGACCTTGCCCATGTAAACACGGCCCGGCTGAATCTCTTCGCACAATGCTTCAACTCGAGCCAGAGCGGCATCGGCTGACTGAGCATTCTTCGCAGAGATCGTTACGGTACCGTCTTCCGCAATGTCGATCATCGCACCAGATTCTTCCTGAATCGCACGAATGGTCTTTCCGCCTGGTCCGATCAGCAGACCGATCTTTTCCGGGTTGATCGACGTCTGAACCAGCTTTGGTGCAAACGTGGAAACTTCGGTTCGAGGTCGGCGGATCGTTGAAAGCATCTCACGCAGAAGTTCTTTGCGAGCTTTGAGAGCCTGCTCAAGAGTGGCACGCATGATCTCTTCACTGATGCCTTCTGTCTTCAGGTCGAGCTGAATACCGGTCACACCGCGACCAGTTCCTGCCACCTTGAAGTCCATGTCGCCGAAGTGGTCTTCGTCGCCCATGATGTCGGTCAGAAGAGTGAAGCGATCGCCTTCATCGACAAGGCCGATGCTGATTCCCGCCACCGGCTGAAGAATCGGCACGCCGGAATCCATCAGCGACAGAGTGGCGCTGCAAACAGAAGCCATTGAACTGCT
>JANMEV010000470.1:0-2329 GCA_031377305.1 Planctomycetota bacterium
ACGACCGCAGAAAGGATCTGTCAGTGAGATTCGCACCGAGTTTCCATGTATCCACGGAAGTTTTGTTGTCTTCCGACTCTGATCGGACTACAGCAAGCACAGTGTCGCTCTCATTGAAGAACACGCGATCGTGTTCAGTCGCATCAATAAAGTCATAGTCCTGGTTTAATAGGTCGAACAGCAGAATTCGTTGTTTCGTCGTCGCGGCTACGTATCGACCAGAGTGGCTTCGAACCGGTAGCTTTACTTCATCACCGAGGTTGACTTGGATCTCTTCGAGTGAATTTTCTGCTCGTCTCCAAAACCGAGCGGACCCTCCGTCAAGCAGGAGAGCAATGTCGCCGGCTTGACTGAATGAGGCATGCATTCCGGTATCCGTCTTTAAGGAAATCAGTGATCTCCCCGTTCGGACTTCCCAAATCTGAAGCCTTTGGCCAGCGTATGCCAAGTACTCGCCGTCGCCCGACATTGCGAAGCTTCCACCTTCAATTGGAGGTTCGTCGAGGCTTTGATGTAACGCCGGTGAATCCATATTGGTGGTAATCAGCGTACCAGAGGCTGTGACTGCGCAGAGTCGAATGCCATCGTCCAAATATCTAAGCCACAGCAGTTCCGTCTTGGCGTCAAGATTCGATTTCCGGAGTGTCTCTCCTGTGTCAGTATCAAGTACCACCACGTCTGCTGGATTTTCCGGATTCCAGTAAGCCACCTCTTTCCCCGTCGGGGAGACTGTAAACAAAGCGTCTCGTCCGAGTTCGACAATCCCAAATGGTTCATCGGTACTTGCAAGCGTCATCGGCGATGCAGATGCGAAAACCAGAATCAAGAACAGCTGTCTCAAAGCTCTAGCTCCGGGATAAGTAATCAAGTTGGCGTAACAGTCTACTGAGTTGGCCAATACAACGCCCATCAGATTGGACTATTCCGATTGGTCTGTCAATGGTCTTCGTAAGCAAATGCATACGTAAATACGTTGGCGTTTTGAGCGAGACTGCGTGTTCTATCTGGACTGGAAGTACCACCACCGCCAGTGACCAGTATTGTATAGCGATGCAAGGGAACGCACCTCACGGAGAAAAGGGCCCGGTGGTGCAACGGGGCCAGGTGGTGATCAGCGGGGCTGATGCACGGTTGACGAGAAACCTTCAGAAAGTCACGCTTCAGAACCGGACTGGTTGAAGATCCAGTCGTGGGCTTGATCAGCGACTTTGATCACGAGCGGAAGATCATCTCTTCCAAAGCTGGCAGAGTCCTTCCACTGCGTGCCATCTTTGTAAAGGCGGCTGATTGTGACATTGTGCCGCACTCCGTTTTCGGTCGTGTTTTCCCAGACGGCGGCTTTAATCCGTCCGAGTCGCACTTCGTGAACCGGAGCTTTGGCGGGAGAACCATTCTGTTTTGACATGCGTACATGTTCCTTTCAACAAACAAAGAGTATTGACAGCTCGAACGTTTCGAACTGTCTCGAACAAAATTACTGTTAACAGCTCAGCGAATTGCTGCGTTGAGCTATTCGCAATCCGGACAGAGACCGATGAAGTTTTCACCGGGACTCTGCGGGACAAATCGGATGCGAAACCAACCGGCATCGACAGCCTTGTAGTAGTCGCGCGGGCCATCGACATCGCAGTTACAGCACGACAGCGTGAACGGAACTACGTGCGGAATTCCATCCGGGTCATTGAGCACCTGATTCGCCAGATCCAGAGCGTATCGGCATGCAGCTTGAGCCACAGTCCGATTCCAGTTTGGGCCGAGCGACTTCGGTGGCTCGTTCGGAGAACCATCCACAGGTTTCCTGACGACGGAAGTTTCCGGAGAGAAACCACCGCCATTCATCCATTGCAGCAGGCCATCAGCGAGATCGCGAACGCGGTCCCAGTCGAGCTGATGAAACGCATCCATCAGTTCCAGCCACGCAACTTGAGGATCCATTTTATCTACTCCTATGTCTGAAACACCTCCTTCCTGTTGAGAACTACAAGGCTGAAGATTTCCGGGCCGACAATCGGCACGGACAGCCTTTGCGGGATCAAATGACTCCAGTCCGGATTGCATGCCTTCATCGAGCTGATCACAGAATGACCAGTCGCCGTAGTACATGCCGTCGTAGTACACAAACTCTTCAACGAGATTGAGACAGTATCCGTCATCACCGAACTTGATATCGCAGCCGTAGGTCATGTGGAAAAATGAAAACGGTCCGAAGGTCGGACCGTCTTCTCCCCAGCCGTCGAGCTGTTCATCCGGATGCCGGTGACCGTGCCAGAGTTTCAGATACGGCATGATGGGTCTCCTGCTAAACCGCGAGGGTCAGCAGACGGCCGAT
>JANMEV010000510.1:0-2894 GCA_031377305.1 Planctomycetota bacterium
CGGCGGATATGGTCGCAACCTGGGCCGAGTTCTCACAATATTTGCCTACTGGGCGGTGTTGTCCTTCGGGCTTTTCATGATGCTGGATTTCCTTTGCACGATGGTCTTCAATCGTCCCATTTTCTTTAGCCTGCTCTCTCAAACCAGCGTCAACGGCTGGGACTTCTTCCTGCAGTTGACGAACGATGATCCCGCCGTTCTCTTGACCCTGCAGCTGGCACTTTGGCTTCCATATCCCGTGCTGCGACTGGCATGGTTTTTCTGTTATCTGGATCAACGTATTCGCAACGAATGCTGGGACCTGCAGCTGCAGTTTCGAGCGGAAGCGGCAAGACTGGAGGAGATCGCATGACAACAAAATCCCTCCTTCAAGGTCAAATGTTCGTCCTTCTGCTTATTTCGATGTTCGTAGCACTGACATCGAGTTGCCAGGCAGCAAACTCAGGTGCGCCGTTGATGCCAGTTACAAAAGCGGCAGCCCAGGACGGAGGGTCGTTATCAGACGATGCAATTGACAGCGTTGGTGAAAAGGTGATGAGCGGAAACGACTTTCGCTCGGTGCGGCGTCGAGTCCTCGAACAAATTCCTGAGTCGGACGTGGACAAGGGATTTCTGTTGAGTGCTCTTGGGAAGTTTGGCGAATTCATTAACAATGTTTTTAGCGCAATCGGGGATTTCTTTACCTGGCTGACAAGCGGATTCCGTTCTTCGCCTGGAACTGCTCCAGCGGGTCCGCCGCCATCGCCAGCGACGCCCGCCTCTTCAAGCCCCAGCGGTCCGATGGGACTGTCGCAGTTGATGACGATCATGGCGATCGTCGCGATCGCTGACGTGTTGATGGTCCTGGTCGCCATGATCATCAAATCGATCGATGCAAAGAAGAAGCGAGACGCGGGCCTGCTGAGCGACTCGGAGGACATGCTGTCCGACGTGGTCACTCCACCGGGCGATCTTGCTGTTTCAACCTATGAATCGCGAGCGATTCAACTCGCCGGCGCGGGGGACTTTCGAGCGGCCATTCGGGAGTTGCTGCTGGGAAGCATGAGCTGGATCGAACGAGCCGGCTTGATTCGATATCGCAAAGGGCTGACCAATCGAGACTATCTTCGATCCGTGTGGCGTCGATCAGAAAAGCGTGATGCATACCTGACGACGGCAAATCAGTTTGAACTTGTGTTCTTCGGCCGCCGCGTACCGACGGTCGAAATGTTTGAAACGTGCCTGACAAGTTTTCGGGGATCTTTCCGTGAAGAAGAAACGCCGACTGCGGCAGTCTGACACATTCTGGGGCTGTGCCGCCGCGTTGCTTGTGCTGCTGCAGTTCTGGTGGCTGCCAGGCGAAGACGGTTCCGCGGCCGACAGCTACAGCACAACCATCGACGGAAAACTGGGGCTCTACAGAACCCTCAGCGAACTCTTTCCGAACGTTGAACGCGACGCTTTGAACGTTGTCCCGCCAGTACCCGCAACGCTTGTCATGGTCGCGTCGGATCGATATCCCACTCTGAAGGAAGAGCAGCAGCTGTACGAGTTCGTCTACAACGGAGGCAATCTGCTGTTCGCTCCCAACTGGATGACGCCGCGTGTGGCGTATGATGAAAACGGCAACGAAATTCACTTTGATGATCGCAAAGTGTCCATCTCAAGTCTGGGTATCGAACTGACATATCGGCAGCCGGAAGCGTCGGCGTTAGATGTGGCTGTGAGTAGTGTTCCAGTTAGTCCCGCGGTTCCGGCGGGCACTGCGACTGCTCCCAAACAATCGACCACCGAGGACGGTCAGATGGATACGGCTGCTGCAGATTCGAGTACCACAGCTTCCGGTGATGTGCCGTCGCCGTCTCCTTCTTCGCAAACTGATCCTGCCGCCGGGCCTGCATCCGTCGCACCAGGCGGCGCGGTGCCGATTCCGCCGGGCGCGCCGGGAACAGCTGTGAAGACGGAAGACTCGGAAAAGACGCGAGAGATTGGAACGGAGGTCGTGGGACACAGCCCGCTGGTTTCTGATCCGGTGATCTATCGAACCACGGCAACTCTGAATTTGCCGCAACATCTGACCTGTGAGACGCTCATCGAAGACGCGGCGGGAAACGTGGAGGCCGCGACGTGGACGATGGGATTCGGGCGAGTCGTCGTTTGCTCCAGTGCCGACATCTTTTCAAATAGAACAATGCTGTTCAAACCGGGACGACGTCTCGCAGTTCGCCTGGTCGAACGCGCAGCATCCCGCGACGAAGAGGACCCGGCCGAACCGCGGATTGTGATCAGCGAATACTTCAACGCCAGCGACGCGTATCAAAGTACTGGGATCCTGCTGAGCCCCACGCTTCGCATCGGCACGCTGCAGCTTGTTCTCGTCGCCGTGTTGGGAATCTGGATGGCATTTCATCGCTTTGGGCCAGCGATGGACGTCACAACGCTGCAGCGAAGAACGCTCACCGAAAGCGCGCAGGCGGTTGGCAACCTTCAATATCGACTGCAGGACGGCGGGGCGGTTGTGCGAGGCTATCTCGATTACATGCGCAGTCAATTGCGTCGTCGCTATGGAAGTTTTTTGCGGCTCGACCAGCCCGAATCCATCGCCAATCGCGCGGGGATGGATGCGGCTGAGGTACGATCCCGGCTAAAAGATGCCGAGCTGATGGCGAAGTCGGATCGGTTGTCGTCGGCTCAAACTGCTGACATGCTTCGCTGGCTGGCGAGGCTTCAGCAGCGATTAACCGGTAATCGAAACGCTCCGTAGGGTTCCGATCGATTTCGCTGTGGTCCTGATTTCACTCCTCTGGTTATTCCAACTCACAATACAACTTTCAAGAACGTGAACAATGGAACTGTCTGAAGTAAAACGACTGTTTGATGCTGTGGTCGAACAGATTGGCAAAGTGGTTGTCGGT
>JANMEV010000571.1:0-2942 GCA_031377305.1 Planctomycetota bacterium
GTTTTGAATTTGAGACAAAGTTTTTGCAACCGTGCCTCGGTCGACGCCCAGAGCTTTCGAAATCGCCCGATGCGATTTTCCTGTCGCCGCAAGTGCTTGTATCGCCTGTGTTTGTGCCATTGATAGCCGATTCGACATGCCTGCCCCCTGTCCACGGAAAAAATCCCGTCAACAGTCTGCACAGCATCTCTCAACTCTCAAAATGGCTGGTTTTAAGCGCCCACTGACACCTTCGCCGAACATTGTGTTGCAAACTGGCAGACTGAGTTTGCTTTGCATGTCCAAATAGACTTGCCTGCGGACGAGCAGAAATCCAGAGGCAGCGTACTGGATCTCCTGCAAGCCGCCGCCGATTCCGAAACGGATTTGTCGGGTCTCAGGCAGGAACTTGCAGGCGAATTGCCGTTGGCGTTTCTTGGCGTAGATCCCGGCGACGATGGGCAGTTGATGACTCCGCATTTTTTCGACGTCATCTGGGTCAAAGCCGATGTCGGAATCAATCCAGACAGTCTCGGCGAAGCCATCCTGAACAGCCGAGCTTGCGATACAGTTTCTGGCCACATCGATCTGTGAGAACCCTCGGACGCGGCGGACCGTGTAGCCTCGAGCTTCGAGAATTCTCAGCGACTGCTCACACGTCGCTGCAATCGCTTCGCCACAGGGAACAAGGATTACACAGTCTTTGGGAGAGGGTTGGTTCATCGACGTGGTGGTGGGTTCTTGGTGGTTCACGTCTACTGCCGTGACTGAGAATCGATGGTCTGTCTGCTCTGACCCTGAACAATATATAATCGTGTGCTTTACAGCTCCAGCGAACAGCTTTTCAGACTGGATTCAGGACTGCAATTTGGAACGGACGGTTTCCTTTGGCGACTGTGCTAATGTAGACCCAGCTTGCGTCGAACTCGATGCAGTCGGAAGTGACGCTTGATGGCTCGACTCTGGCCATTGGCTTCGGCGGCAGTCTCCATCGACTTTGGGCGGCCGATACGGGAACGGGAACACTTGCGGACCTTCAACATATAATGCCTAAACAGATCCTCAGCTGTTCCGATAATGATTAAGATGCCTCCGGCATTGCTCCGCGTTCGCTCGAGCAGATTTGCCATTCTGCCCAGTTCAGCAACTGCAAGTAAACAGCAAATCGGATCGTTATGCTGCCCTTGTTGGAAGCTCACTGACTGGTTGCGTTCGCAGAAACCACCTAACGTCCGGGTTTCAGCCGAATTGGGGCCTGCCCGCCCGAGGGCCGTGGTCAATGCGATTGTCCAGAGCATCTGGCGTTGAGACCCAAATCCCACCCATTCGTGCGTGTCATGCTGCTCAGTAGTTCCTGCTGCCCTAAAGACGCATAAACAGAAACCCACCAACACTGGCTAAACACTACAAATTCGTCACTCATCAAAGACGGATGGCCCCAGGATTTCCATAGTTGATAGTTGCCCCGAAAGATCAAACACCACGGCTGAGTTCTCTGACCACACGCGCTTTGGAGAATGCCTCAAAGGCACGTGAGTTGCCTTAGAAAACGCTTATTCCAACCAGTTGCGGCGGGATAGTGTCGAGATGTACTTTCCTGAGTAATTCGTAGAACAACCATCTAGTTTCAACATCGTGGAGACCATCTTCGCTGCAGACGTCAATGGCTCCACTCGCTAACTTTGCGACGACTCGAAATTCACGGTCCGTCCCGAGAAGCTGACTTTCTCCGGGTTTGATTTGTTGGACAATCGACGCAACAGCTTTAAATTCTTCACGCGAAATCAACTGATGAGTTTCTATTTGAAGTCTGATGTTCTTCTGAGTGTCGGACGTCAGTGAACTCATTTTAGCGACGGTTGCCGGTTGTCCGTTTTCAGTCGTCATCGACGAAAGATGTGATCGAACTGCCGACATGTCAATCGCTATTGGACCAGTCCCCAGCACTATGTTGAAGTAGCTTCCGCCATCTGAATCAATGTACCAGATTGACACGTCACATCCCCTCAGGGAATGTAGCTGAAGAAGGTAGACAAAATTTGCGGCTTTCTGACATTCGTCAAAATAAGGGAGGAGCATTGACGCGGCAGTGAGATTCGCAGTAGTTATGTCATTTCGCATACTTGCTAGCCTCCAAGTTCCCAAACCCCTTCCGTCAAGTGCATGGCACCTGTGTTCGTGTTCTCATCAGCAGGATTGCCCCGGTGACGCCCCGGCCATGTGAAAACACGTCATGACCCCGGCGGTTTGCTCCCCAACTCTTTCTAATCGGCCACCAGTGTTTCAGTGTTCGAAACTTCCAAGACTACCGCAATTTCCTCGGAGAAGGCGGCACCGTCTCGAAGAAAGCCAGACTGAGACAAGATCGTGCCTGATCGGACAGAAACTTGATTGTCCAGCACATAGAGCACACCAATGGCTTCATCAATCGTGTCCCACGAATTGAGTCGAAAGACTGCCGCTGTCGCGTGCATCCCAGTGGATGTACGCAGCGGCAGAAAAGAACCGACCGGCAGTTGAAGAGGAGCCGAGCAACTCATATGTGGCAGGTCATGACCGCGATTCGCCATATGACTGTCGAAGTCCCTAGTTCGTGGCAATTGAGCAACAAACGGCTTTTTCATGCGAACCCGAACTTGCATTATCGTCGGAATCGTCGGCGCAACGGTCGGTGCGATAAGCCAGTGCCACTCGCAATTCTCCAGACGGGCATTCAATTCGAGCGTCTGTATGCTATTGGCGTGGTGTAGGGCAATCCAATCGTCGGTCGAAATACTGTCGTGAGGAGCGTGCAGACGACCGAGTTCAATCACTGCGAGAGAAAAATCTCCCATTCGTTCAGACTGAGGCTGCCGAAAACTCACCAACTCATAATCAGGAACTATTCTCGCTAGATAGCTTTCGGCTGAATGCCACCAAATCGAGTCTTTTTGACCACAGCAGACACAGGAGACGTAGCGTTG
>JANMEV010000059.1:0-24792 GCA_031377305.1 Planctomycetota bacterium
CCTCCGACGCTCCGTTTTACGATCCCGCCACTGTACGAACTCTCTTTCTGAGCTTCGAAGGCGATGATTGGGAATCTGAGCTGGAAGCTTTCAACAATACCGATGTCGAGGTGCCCGCAACTTTGATGGCGGATGGTCAGAAGTATAAGAATGTCGGAGTTCATTTCCGAGGGATGTCATCGTTCGGAATGGTTCAGACCGGACATAAGCGATCGCTGAATCTGTCACTCGACTTCCTAAATGAAGATCAGAAGATCGGCGGTTACAAGACGCTGAATCTTTTAAATGCTCATGAAGACGCTTCCTTCATGCATACGGTGCTCTACTTCGATATCGCTCGAAACTACCTGCCAGCTCCGAAGGCCAACTTTGTGCAAGTGGTCATTAACGGCGAGAGTTGGGGGCTGTATGTCAGTGCTCAGCAGTTCAACAAAGAATTCGTGAAAGAGAACTTCGGATCATCAAAAGGCACGCGATGGAAAGTTCCGGGAAGTCCCATGGGCCGCGGCGGTCTGGAATATCTCGGCGATGACGTGTCTGCCTACGAACGAGTCTATTCAGTTCGGTCGAGTAGTGAAGAAAAGGCATGGAAGAAGCTGATCGCCTTCTGTAAGACACTGAACGAGACTCCTGCCGACAAACTCGAAGAGGCTCTGACGCCAATCCTTGACATCGACGAAGTACTCTGGTTTCTGGCGCTCGAAAATGCTTTGATCAACAGCGACGGATACTGGGCTCGAGCCAGCGACTATTGCATCTTCCTGGATAGCGACAATAAGTTTCACATCATTCCGCACGACGCGAACGAAACATTCCAGCCCGCCATGGGACCAGGAATTGGCGGACCGGGAATGGGTCGCGGAGGCTTTGGTGGCGGTGGTCGTGGTCAACGGCCGCAGGGGGAAGGCGAGCCTGGCGGCGGTCAACAGCGCGAAAGTGGTCGAGGTCGGGGCCCGGGCGGTGGTGGTTTCGGAGGCGGCATGGGTAGCGGCGGTGTGATGCTTGATCCGCTGGTAGGAATGAACGACGCTTCCAAGCCGCTTCGAAGCAAATTGCTGGCCGTGCCAAAGTTGAAGCAGCGATACCTGTCGTTTGTAAAAACGATTGCAGAGGACTGGCTCGACTGGAACAAACTGTCCCCCGTTGTCGATAGCTACGCCTGCCTTATCGGACCGTACATTGAAGCAGATACTCGCAAGCTGTCGTCCTACGAGGGATTTCGTACGGCGGTGAGTGCGGAAGCTCGACCTGTGGAGAGCGGTCGCCCGGCGGAAGGTGGTCCCGGCTTTGGTCCATTCGGCGGTGGCCCTCGGATGTCTCTTCGTGAATTCGCCGATCAGAGACGAGCGTTTCTTCTCGAGCACCCGGAGGTGAAAGCCGCCACTCGAGTTGACTATAAGCGTCCGGAAGTGAAGGCGAAGACTCACCAAGAGAAGACTGAATAGAGCTTACAGGGCAGGACAAGTAGGCTGATCTGTGACAGATCAACAATCGTGCCCATGGCCAGCCGAAGCCGGTTTGGTTTATGCCAACTTCATTCAATTGCCATGCATCCTCATTCCCGACCTGGGGACAGGTCGGGTTACAGTAGGCTGATCTGTCACAGATCAGCAGGTGTGGACGTAGCGTGCCAAAGCGGAATTCTTCCGGGCCTTCACCAGTCCTTAATCTTTCGATCGGACATTATTACAACATCAACGAGAGGTGGCGCAGCGTCGGATCAGAGTTACGCAGTGCATGAGCAGAGGTTTGCATGGAACCGGTTGAATCGTCGGGTATCAGCGACATTCAGGCTCGTGGTCATGACCTGATCAAGACCCTGGTTTTAATCGATGCGCCGCATGTCACGGCGCCGGTCGGACAGTTCCTGCGAGATCTTGGCTGGACGGTCTATGAAGCATCCAATTGCGGGCAGGCTCGCGGATTGATTGCAAGGTACAAGCCTGAATTCGTCATCATGGAACTCCTGCTGCCTCTTGAAACGGGGTTTGAGTTCTGTGCGTATCTGAAGAAGGCGGACTGTCGGATCCCGGTGATGATCTTCACTGAGGTTTCGATGGAGGAAGCGAGGAACCTTGCGATCTGGTCAGGTGCGGACGCGTATCTGACAAAACCAACCGATCCCATGAGACTCTATCAGCAGATTCTTGCCGCTGCGGAGCGAGTCAGTTATCGAGTTCGATCGTTGGAATCTGGAGGCGGTGGAAGCATTTCCTTCAAATGCAAATGTGGAAAGTCGCTGCGAGTGGGAGCGAAGCATGCCGGGCGAGCGATCGTTTGTTCTGGATGTCAGCACCTTGCCAAATGTCCCGAGTCATCCATCGATACAGGGACGCTGTTTCGATCTCTGATGGAAGAACGGCAGGGATTGCGAACCAAAAGCGGTGGCGTGGTTTGTCCGAGTTGTTCAACAACCGTCGATCCGCATAAGTGTCGAGTCCGTGATCATTTTGAGTGTCTCAACTGCAATCGTCGTCTTGCGATCTCGGCTGACTTCCTCGACCAATGGCACCTGTTCTTCGCAGACCAGTCGATCGAATCACCCGTCAGTGAAGTCAATTCGCTTAGGTATGTCTATGTGCAGTGTGACGGCTGTCGAAACCTGTACCAGTATTTTCAGGACGCCGACAATCCTCAGCCCTGCCCTTCCTGCGGACAACAGCATTCGCTGCCGTCAATTCGTGGCGTGCCGGTTTCAAGGGCCGCACTTGCAAGCACGGGAAGGCTCTTTGAGTTTCGGTTCGATGACGGAAAGACTAAGCTCTTCCTCTTGCCATCGCGACGAAAATGGATGGTGGGAAGTTCTGCCGATTGCCCCATTGCCCTGCGGAATCAGCCGCTTCAGCCACGACATTGCTACCTAAAGAACACCCTCGAGGGACCTCGTATCGCCCCTGCAACTTCCGAAGCCCGGGTTCGCGTCAACAGCCAATTCGTGACTGGCGAGACTCTTTTGCAGCCGGGAGACGACATTCAGGTCGGAGGAATCACGTTGCATCTGCACGGGACATCACAAAAGAATCTGCGACGCCGATTGGAAGGCGTTCTGAAGGAAGTTGCTGACCGCCAAAAACTCATCGGCGAACTGGAATTGGCAGAACCCGCCGCACGAGTCCTCCAGTATCATTGGGAGATGCTGCGATATCGATGGATCGAGCACCTGCATCGCCAGCAACAACAAGCGTCATCCAGCGAATCGAGCCTGATTCAGCACATCCCGGAAGAGCATTTGCACTGAGGCCTCGCGACGGACGCAGAGATTTTTTCTGGCGGCCGTTGCACTCCTTCTGGTGACTGTTTGTTGTTCGGCTGTACCTGCTGTCCATCGTCGCCCTCTTGCTTTGTCGCGATGGGAATGACATTCGCTTCAATGCAACGACCAAGGCAGGCCATCATTGTGAGGCTTCGATTGGGGGCGGACGGCCAGACTGAGCGATGAAGGGCTCCTGAAGGCTCGTCGCGGCTGAGTGAGACGGCAACTTTAATATAGAGCATGTTGAAAGGCCGGTCGTTTGGCGACTCGATTGACCCCCGAAGCGGATCCGCGTCAAATGCGGGTGGAAGTGAATGCTACACATTGAAAAATGAGGCCGGTGTTCGAAATGACTTATGCGATTGAATGTCGTCAATTGACGAAGACATGGCCGGGGAATCCGCCGGTGGAAGCTGTGCGGGGGATTGACTTGCAGGTTGAACAGGGCACGTGCTTTGGAGTGCTCGGTCCGAACGGCGCGGGAAAGACCACAACGATTGAAATCTGCGAAGGGCTCCTTCAGGCGACCAGTGGCGATGCGTTTGTGCTCGGCAAGAACTGGGCGACACAGGCGGATGAAATTCGGCAGGAGATCGGGATCTCGCTGCAGGAAACGCGGCTTTCTGAAAAACTCACAGTGCTTGAAACGCTGACACTGTTTCGAAGCTTTTACAAATCGGGCATGGAACCTGCCGAAGCGATCGCCAAAGTGTCGCTGCAGGAAAAGGCGGACGCTCGCATCAAGGCTCTGTCGGGCGGTCAGCGGCAGCGAGTCGCCGTGGCAACGGCTCTGATTGGCAATCCCAAACTGCTGTTTCTCGACGAACCAACGACGGGCCTGGACCCTCAGTCCCGCCGTGACTTGTGGCGGATCATCACCGAGTTCCGCGAATCGGGCGGCACGGTTTTGCTGACAACTCATTACATGGACGAAGCTGAGCGGCTCTGCGACCGAGTGGCGATCTTTGATCGCGGCAAGATCCTGGCCATCGATTCGCCTCAACAACTGATCGCCGATCTTGGTGCCGAGCATGTCGTGGTGTTCGCGGTCAGCGGAGATGGGGCGAAATCGTTGGCTGACGACTTTGGTGCGAGATTGCCCGGTGTGATTTCTGCGAGGTTGGAAAGCGAGCATCGATGCCTGTCGGTCCGTGAACCGCATATTGCGATCCCTGCCCTGCTCTCTTTGATCAACGAACGCGGGCTGAGGCTGACATCGCTGACGACGAGGCAGGCGACTCTGGAAGACGTCTTCGTGCACTACGCGGGACATGGCCTGACCGACAACGCTGCAGGAGGTGTCCGATGAGTGCGTCATGGAAAATGCATCCGGTGACTCAGTTGTTCCTCGCTCGGTTTCGGGAGTTCATTCGTCAGCCGGAAGCGGTGTTTTGGTCGTACGTGTTTCCATTGGTGATGATGATCGCTTTGGGGCTCGCGTTTCGCAGTGAGCCGATGGAAGCGATTTCTATCGTTGTGCAGGATGGCCGGGGCTCCGAAGCATTGAAAGCGACGTTGAGCGGAAGTCGCAAGCTGATTGTGTCGTCTGGGACTCAATCCGAATGTCGGCAGCAACTGCGAGCTGGACAGAGCGAACTGATCGTTGTTGCGAAGAATGCCGGCAAATCGGATACAGTGGCTGCCGAAACGCCTGACGAAGTAACGTTCGTCTTTGATCCGACTCGCCCCGGCAGCGTGTATGCGCGTGATGCGGTCAACGATGTGCTGCAGCAAGCCGCCGGCCGGAAAGATCCGATGCCTACAAGTGACCTCGCCGTGACAGAGCCTGGCAGCCGCTACATCGATTTTCTGGTACCCGGCCTGATCGGTATGGGGCTGATGGGAGGCGGTGTTTGGGGAGTCGGCTTCGCGATCGTCGACATGAGAATTCGTCAGGTGCTCAAGCGATTTCTCGGCACACCGATGAAGAAATCGCATTTCGTTGCGGCGATGATGTTCAGCCGCATGGTGTTCATGATCCCGGAAATCATCATCGTACTTCTGGTCTCACGATTCGTCTTCGGCGTCGTGAATCATGGAAGCTACCTGACCGTCATCCTGCTGATCGCGATGGGTGCGTTTGAGTTCGCCGGAATCGGGTTACTGATCGCAAGCCGCGCGAAGACACTGGAAGCTGTCTCGGGGCTGATGAATCTGGCCATGGTGCCGATGTGGATTGGTTCGGGGATCTTCTTTTCGGCGAAGCGCTTTCCCGAGTTCGCTCAGCCGCTGATCGAACTGTTGCCGCTGACTCCGCTGATCGCCGCGTTGCGACACGTGATGCAGGAAGGCGCCGGAGTTCTTCAGATTCTGCCCGAGCTGAGTCTGATCACGCTTTGGGGCGCTGTAACGTTTGTGGTTGCGATCCGAGTTTTCCGCTGGGAGTGATCGGCGGCCGCATGAACGATATCACGGTGCTGGTTCGTTGGGAGTGAATTCAGCGGCGCCGGGTTCAGAGGCTTTGGGCGGTGTCGCCGCTTCCGCTGGCGTCGACGATTCCTTGTTGGATGTTGCTGGCGGAGATACATCAACCTTGGTTGAACATCCGCAGATGATTGCGGAACAGAGGCAGAAGACGGACAGGCGAAGCATCAGGAACTCCCGAGTTGCGTGAATCATGTAACATAGTTGGTGCACAAAACGCATTTGACCGCAAACCGCCGTCGACAACAACGGTTGCCCAGCCCGCGTTTGAATTGGCAACTTGTCTACTGCCGTCTTGTAGGATATGACCAGCGGAGCGCAGGTACACCATTTTGCAGCCATTTGGTGTGCCTGCGGGTTGCTTGTCACACCCTACGGCCTTATCGCATTTTGAAACAATGCACCGCCGACGTTTTGGGGAACAGAAGGGAACAAAGGCAACGAAGACGGCGTGGAAGAACCCACTTGTCATTACACAGTCCATCCGACGGAGCTGAGATTCCTTTGTGCCCTTCGTTAACTTCTGTTCCAAGCATCCATTCCACGAAAAGATTTTGAACGATTGAGGTTCGGCCGCGGCAGGTATTCGGCGAGCTTCGCAAACGCGACCGGCACACGCAGCCACGCTTTCGCCTGGCCGCTAAACGATTGGGGGCGTGACGCAGTTTGGGGCCAATCGCCGCACCCGGATCATTGCGTTTTCCCGCGTCCGTCGGTTTCGAAAAAAAGCCAGGGCTCCGAAAGTTCCCTGTCGGGTGTGGACTGACTAAACTCCCCAACTTCAAGGAATTCGTGGCCGAGGATGGCAGGGAGCACGCTTAGCCGGGCTCTTTATTGACAGCAGAAATTCATCGATCGAGAGGGATAGAACAATGGCGAAGTCGACAAAGAAACTACCGGCATCGAAGGCGGCGAGCGAAGATCAGGTCATGCTCGAAAACGCGCTTGGGCAGATTGAAAAGACCTTCGGCAAAGGGTCGATCATGAAGCTCGACTCAAACGAAAACGCCGGTGGCTTTCCTGGCATTTCCAGCGGCGCTCTGTCGCTGGACCTTGCCCTTGGAGGACGTGGGTTTCCTCGAGGCCGAATCATTGAACTCTTCGGACCAGAATCCAGCGGCAAGACAACGCTGGCCCTGCACGCCATTGCCAACGCTCAGAAGGAAGGCGGCATTGCAGCGTTTGTGGATGCAGAACACGCGCTGGATCCTCAGTGGGCTCGCAAGCTGGGAGTCAACCTGGACGACCTGCTCGTCAGCCAGCCGTCGTACGGCGAAGAGGGACTTCAGATCACCGAAATGCTCGTCAAGTCGAATGCCGTCGACATCATCGTCATCGACTCCGTGGCGGCTCTGGTACCCAAGGCGGAACTCGATGGCGAAATCGGCGACTCGCACGTGGGCTTGCAGGCTCGAATGATGAGTCAGGCGATGCGAAAGCTGACGGGCGTAATTTCCAAAGCCAAGGCAACGGTCATTTTCATCAACCAGATTCGCGAGAAGATTGGCGTAATGTTTGGTAGCCCGGAAACAACTCCCGGCGGCCGCGCGTTGAAGTTCTACAGCTCGTGCCGAGTTGATGTGCGACGTATCAGCCAGCTGAAGGAAGGCGAAAACATCATCGGTATTCGGATGCGAGTGAAGATCGTCAAGAACAAAGTGGCACCTCCGTTTCGAGTTGCGGAACTGGACATGTACAACACCGGCGGCATCAGCTACGAGGCGGATCTGGTGGATCTCGCAGTTGAAAACAAGGTCATCGACCGCAGCGGAAGCTGGTTCAACTATGGCCCGACAAAGCTGGGCCAGGGCCGCGATCGTGCTCGAGTGTATCTGGAAGAGAATCCAGCAGTATCGGCTGAGATTCGAAAGAAGATTCAGGACCTGAAGCACATCACGTCTGCAGCAGCGGCTTCCGAAGGTGAAGCAGCGGCTCCGGCGGCTGAGGAATAGACAAAGAGCGAGCTGAACAGCAACTGCAGGCCGGATCGAACGAAGTGAGTTCCGGCAGTTCAGTACCAGCGTTGCCACGACGCAGGAACTTGTGTTGCTCGGTGCGGCCTGCAAGGTTGTAGTCGCAGACCAAAATGAAGAAATCAGATGGCCCGGTTCTGGTCAACAGACCGGGCCATCTTTGTTGATTGCGGCATCAAAAACGCAGTCGCATGCGGCTTGCCGTTACACGATTCGTTTCATGTCGTACCGGTTGCCAGCGCGAGTCCAACTTTGCACGCGGCGAGAAATTCGGGGATGTAGAGCCGTTCCTTCACTGTGTGAATTTCGTGCTGTCCGCAGCCCATCGTGACGGCCGGAAAGCCATGAACCGCCATCCAGTTGGCGTCGAGTCCACCGTCGCAGATCTGTGCGACGGGCTTCAGATCGACGGCTTCGGATGCCGCCTTTGCTGCGAGAACACATTCGCTGTCGTCCGGGATGCGAAACGCTTCGTAGCGAACGTCTTCCACGAACTGCAACGAGCCATACTGTCCTTCGGCATTTGTGACGCTGTCGGTTGCGGTTTCAAACGCGTCTCGCCAGGCCGCGACGATCTGTTGCCGGAACTTGCTGTCATGACTGCGAGCTTCTGCCTGAAGCGTCACCAGCGGCATCACCACGTTTGTCGCATCGCCACCGTGAATGACTCCGAGGTTGCTCGATCCTCGACTTCGACCTTTTCGAACCAGGCCATGCCAGCCAGACTTCTGCAACTGAGCCAATGCAATGGACGCAATGACGGCCGCGTTCACTCCGTTTTCCGGATGAGCACCCGCATGGCTGGCGATTCCTTCGATGCGAATGGCAAGATTATTCGCGCCCACAGCGCCTGTGATCAGACTGTTGGGGTCTCGCCCGTCCCAGTTGAAACACAAGTCCGGCTTTCCAAGCTTTCCCGCGTTCAGAAACCGAGCGCCTCGCAAGCCGATCTCTTCCTGCACGGTAAACAACAACGTCAGCGGCGGATAATCCAGTCCCTGACTAATCGCTTCAAGAATCGAAGTCAACACGACTGCGCATCCGGCGCGGTTGTCGCCGCCAAGCGCTGTGTCTTTTGATTTCGGACGGATCCATTCACCTTCGCGGACGGGCTGGCAACCAACGCACAGCGGCACGGTGTCCATGTGAGCCATCAGCAATCGACGAGGCACTTTGATCGTGCCTTTGAGCTTCACGATCATATTGCCGATGGTTCCGCCTGCCGGGCTCTTCTTATGAGCGTTGTCAAACGTAATTGCGGACTCCGGAACTTCCGCGTCTGTTAGGGCCTTCTGAATCCATGCAGCAACGCTCTGCTCCTGACAACTACCTCCCGAAATGGAAATCAGATCCATCACACGTCGGATGGCTTTGTCTTCATTCAATCGAATCACAATCTTCTTCCGCTGTCTGTTTGTTTGGTGTTGTGAGTACACTTCGCAGGTCGGGCTATTAGGCCCGTCCGGAACGAGTCATTGTGGCAGAGTTGCAAGAAATGTCACCCGACGAGGTTCCCACAAACCTCGAACTCACAGGATCTGTTTTGAACACGCATTATGGTCAGCGGGCAATGGCGTGGATTTAAGGAATTCGTTCGGCGAGCGGGGTACGTCAGTGCCCTGATTTGTTGTGTTTCAACCGTGCCAATCAGGGGATTGACATCCCCCGCTCGCCTTAAGTCCACGCATCAAGTTCAGCGGGGGCCGAACTCGAACTGCATCGCCAGTGTGAAATCCGCAAGGCTTTCAGTTTCTAACCTTCTTCACAACGCTATGAACTGTGTTTGCTATGCGATCCTCGATGTCGCCAGCCCAGCGGAAGGCCGGGCGACCGTATTCAAAAAGGTTTGAACCGCCTTCGTAGCCGCCTTCATCCCAAACTCGTCGTGAGGGGATGTAGGAAATCATGTCGTCGGTGTAGCCTAAAACCCATGTGCCTTCGCCGAATTCCGTCTTGAAGCGAAGAGCGTAGTCAACGACCGTTTCGGCTCCCATGCCGATCATCAGGATTTCGCCGCCAAGCTGCCACGCGTGAATCGGATAGGGATATGTGGATGGAAAAGTTTCACCCGCGTCCAGCTGCGCGAGGAGTCGCTTCGCCCAGCGAGCCTTCAGTTCATTTCCGTCCGCCATTAGTTTTGTAAGCTCGTCACGTGACACCACATTCAGGTACGGCAGGTCGATGAGCTCAAAAGCTGTCTTCAAACCCACGGAGATGGGCTTCAGGGGCTTTGTCAACGCTTCGTCGACAGCAACGGCCAGCATGTGACCGTATTTTTCGCACAGCTCAATGGTTCGACGAGGCAGTGGGTTTTGATCGCCTCCGCAGGTGTTCACAAACATCGCTGTGGTACCCGGATGATTGGCTTCCAGTTCGAGCTGGGCGAAGCCGGGATAATCGCCGCACCAGGTTATGAAGCTCAGCGTCGTCGGGTGACATGCATAGCCAAACAGAATGGCGTCCAGCTTGCCATCCGGGCGAGTCACCGTCATCGCGGGGACCGTGTGATCAACCGGACCGACCAGCGGAGTGCCTTTAGCCAACAGGTCAGGAATATCGGCTTCTCGATTGTTTCGACGGTTTACGGCGAACGTTGTTTTTCCTTCGCCCAAATGCAAACTTGCCGGTGCGAGCTTTGCGATGGCATCGCCGACGAGTTCCACGGTTCGGACGACCATCTGATCCGTATATTCTGCAACCAGTCGTTCCTGCTCAGAATCGACGGGATAGTAGTCGATCAGGTCATCGCCAAGTCTCGGTCCACAGTGATTGTGGGAGAACGTGAACATGATCTGCGAACGGTCGAGCTTAAACTTCTCTTTGAGCTGCCTGAAGACTCGATCGCTCATCATCTTCGGCACGCCCTGGAAGTCGCTGGTGATCAGGACGACTCGATTTCCGTCACCATCTTCTAATGCCAGAGCCTTCATCCAAAGCTCATGCAGCTTTCCATCCGGCGCGCGTTTGGTGCCGTAACCGGCAAGCCAAACGGATGTTTCAGGTGTAATGATGGCTCGCGAAAGGCCAGCCTTCCATGCGTGGCTTGTACCTGGATTCGCCTTGTCCACAGCCGACGCGACCTTTTTGGGCAAGATGCTGGCGACTCCGAGCATTCCCATTGTGGTCTGAAGAAAATGTCGTCGAGCGTGACTCTGAGGCATTGATATCTCTCACGTCAATCTTCTGGAAGTTCCCAATGTCTTAACCGACGACATGGAGAGCTGTGATTTCACGTAGCATGGCAAACTGCAATGACGCATGCTATCGTCGACACGTTGTCTTCCTTCTGGCGCTCGATTCATACGGACCAAATGCAATGCCCAATATCCCGAGATGCCAGATCATCCCGCTCGCCGGTCATCAGGTGTCATTTCAAGTTGACGATCGAGAAGTGCTGCGATGGAACGCGGGCACTGATTATCCTCGGCCATTTTTCTTCCCGGTCGTCGCGCCGTCCGGAGCGATGCTGACTCGCATGGGGCATCCGGGTGCGCCGGATCATGATCATCATCATTCGATCTGGTTCGCTCATCATAAGGTGATGGGAATCGATTTCTGGGGCAACGCTTCAGGAGCCGTGATTCGGCAACTGCAATGGCTGGCCTATGATGACGATTCGTGCCGCATGGCCGTGGAACTCGGCTGGTTCGATGGTCACGATCCGGCTCCGTTGCTCCAACAGGAATTGATCTGCGAAGTTCAGCCGCTTGCCGAGCCGAACGAGTTCACTCTGGAGCTTCAAAGCCGCTTCATGCCAGTGTCGGATTCGCTCGAGTTCGAAAAGACAAACTTCGGATTCCTCGCCGTTCGAGTCGCCAAATCAATCTCAGCCGTCTTTGGCGGCGGCGTTCTGACGGGCAGCGAGGGAGCTCAAACGGAGAAAAGCCTGTTCGAACAATCCGCACGCTGGATCGATTACAGCGGCCCGACCAATCGCGAAGGCAATCAGGTCGAAGGCATCACCTATTTTGATCATCCCTCCAACCCCGGCCAACCCACCACCTGGCACGTCCGAGACGACGGCTGGCTGTGCGCATCGCCGTGCATGAAGTCATCGATCATGACCACGAAACAAGAGCCACTGATACTAAGATACCTGCTTCGAATTCACTCCGGGGCGATCAAGCCGGAGCAGGCGAACAACATCTACTCAGAATTCTCCGCCCGTTCAGCGATGCATGTCGTGAAGGGGACGAAGCCTCATACTCGGTGGGAAGTCAAACGAGCATAGAGTCCAAGAGATGCATTCACCTGCATTCAACGAACATCACGATCGACAGCGACTCCTCAAGTTTCAATGCTATCGCTTTTCGAAGCTCCTCGAAGAATTGGCGGCAGGCAATCAAGCCCAATTCAGCTCGAACCACCGAAGCTGATGATCGACAGTCTGGCAGGGGCCATCCGTCGGCTAGACAGCACGGCGAGTCGTTTCTTTGAAGTTGGTTTCGTTTTGGCGTCCACACTGAGCTTGTAGCCGGATTCGTAAGAATTCGAATGAGCTAGGGAATTCTGACGAACTCCGCTACAGCTTAATTCAACGATAGCACGAGCCACGAAAATGGCGGCTCGGGATTAGCTGAGTTAGGGGGTGATCGACACGACGTTGTCCTCACCAGGTTTCGGCGCCGGTGGACCCGTGCCTCGCCACTATCGGAGCTCGTCACTTTGGACTACATAACCCGTCAGATCCGGTTCAAAAAGTGACTGAACCTCCTCTGGACAGAAATTGATTCGGCGTTTTCGAAACACGTAGACGGTCTGCTTCTTGCCAGCGAGATCTGGGAGTTGCAACGCATCAGGAAGCCACGTTTCCCGCGACAACATCACATCGATACTCTGAAACGCTGCAGCGTCGTGAGGCAACTGCGGCGTTAGATGCAGATAGACTTGCTTTTCGTTCGTGTTTGAAATGTTGATTTGAAATCGATGAGCGAACGATTGTTTTGGAACATCGAATTGATCACCGTGTGTTGGGCACGGGCCGCCGATATGACCAACAGTCTTGAATCCGTTTACAATCGAATTCATAAAATTCTTGGGGATTAAACAGAACAGGGGTTGGAATTGCGGAAAATGGGCCGCCTCATTTCTCCTTACGACAAACGTAAAGCATTCCTTCTTGGAATCATCAAGATGGGTGAAACGAGAGCCGTTGCTGATCCATTTTTCTGATAGCCCAGGCAGAACGGCAAAAGGTGTCCCGAAACGTTCCTTTTTGGCAACCGCAGCTTTATCTATTGCAGGCGTCAACGAAATGAAATGTTCTCGTCCGGTCTCACAAACAAGTCGTCCATCGGAAACACGAACCGTTTCAAAAACGAGGTCGTAAAGATAATGAGTAAACTCGATGTCAACACGCTCAATTTCGGCAGCCGCATGTTGCCACCGTGCGACGACGGCAGGACCGTCCATCGAAGCACCCTCCTGCGAGCTTTGCACAGCTGATGGCTCATCGGCTCGCATTTCTGCCGAACCGATTCGGGCGGCGAGCAAAGTCAGCATTGCGATGGAGAATAGTCGAATCATCGAAAATTCCGTCGAATCGAGATTTATCGCTTTGCGCCGATTCTGGGTTCTGCGCGAATCAGCCACAACCTCAATCCGGGCCAGAGGCGGTCACTCTATCTTCACCACAGCCAGTACCAAATATCCTATAACGTTCGCGTGATGCCGCCGACCTACGAATGAATCGCCCGCTTATCTACCGCCATCGCCGCTTCTTTAACCGCTTCTGACAGTGTTGGATGTGCGTGGCAGCAGCGGGCGATGTCTTCGGCGCTGGCTCCGAATTCCATGGCGACGGCGGCTTCGTGGATTAACTCACCCGCATGAGCGCCGATGATGTGGACTCCGAGGACTCGGTCGGTGGCTTCGTCGGCGAGGACTTTGACGAAGCCATCGGTATGACCCGCCGCACGAGCACGGCCGTTGGCGGCGAAACTGAAACGACCGGCTTTGTATTTGATTCCGGCGGCCTTCAGAGCGTCTTCGTTGGCTCCGGTGGACGCGATCTCCGGAGACGTGTAGATCACGGCTGGAATGGTACCGTAGTTGATGTGACCGTGGCCGGTCGCCATCTTCTCGACGCAGGCAATGCCTTCTTCTTCGGCCTTGTGGGCCAGCATCGCGCCGCCGATGACGTCGCCGACGGCGTGCACGCCGGGTGCTGTCGTCAAATAGCCTGCGTTGACCTGAATGAAGCCACGTTTGTCGGTCTTTACTCCCGCTTCTTCCAGTCCCAGATTGTCGGTGCATGGCTTGCGGCCGACAGCAACGAGGACTCGATCGCAGGTGATCGGTTCCGCGCCTTCCATCGTGATGGTGCAGATTTTCCCGGCGGCAGTGACGGAGGTGACCTTCGTGCCGAGCTTGAATGTCAGGCCCTGCTTTTCAAAGATCTTCTTCGCTTCGTTGGCCACCTGTTCGTCAACGCCCGGCAGGATGCGAGGCAGATATTCCAGCACGGTGACTTTTGAGCCCAGGCGACGCCACACGGTGCCAAGTTCCAGCCCGATCACACCGGCCCCGATGACAACGAGATGCTCGGGGACTTCCGGCCAGGCGATGGCTTCCGTGCTGGTGCCGATGCGATCTCCGTCCGGCTGGATGCCCGGAAGAGATGACGACACACTGCCAGTGGCGATCAGAATCTTCTTGCCGGTGATAGTTGCAGGTGCGTTACCCGTGACTTCGACGATTCCGCCGCCCTTCAGCTTGCCGTGGCCAAAGAAACGCTCAACCTTGTTCTTCTTCAGCAAGCCCTGGATGCCACCGTCGAGCGTGCTGACGACCGAATCTTTGTGGCTCATCATCTTTGCGATGTCGAGCGTCACGCCCTGAACGATGAGTCCTCGTTCGGCGAAGTGCTTTTGAGACTGTTCGTACAGCTCGCTGGTCTCGAGCAATGCCTTGCTGGGGATGCAACCGACTCGCAAGCACGTCCCGCCGAGCTTCTGTTCGCGTTCGACAACGGCGACTTTCATCCCCAACTGCGAAGCTCGAATAGCGGCCACGTATCCACCAGGACCAGCACCAACAACGATCAGATCGAATGATTCAGACATGACGTACCCAGAATTGTGAAAGCGAAATCACGCGGTTGTTGGTTTGTTGTTTAAGTCACAAACTGAGCCGCATGGCGCTAGCCGCGGGTGTTATCCTTTTGTTTCTCTGACCTTCACCCGCAGCCAGCGCTTTGCGGCTCACTACGGGAAATCCGGCATGCATCACACTTCCAATATCAGTCGCGTTGGATCCTCAATCAGATCTTTCACGAGCTTCAGGAAGGAAACGGCTTCGCGGCCGTCGACGACTCGGTGGTCGTACGTCAGAGCCACATACATCATCGGCCGGATCACCACTTCGCCGTTGACAGCGACTGGTCGATCGAAGATGCCGTGCATGCCAAGCACGCCGCTCTGAGGAGGATTAACGATCGGTGTCGAAAGCAGCGAACCGTAAACACCGCCGTTGGTGATCGTGAACGTGCCGCCTTCGAGTTCTTCCAGGGTAATCTGGTTGTTCTTCGCCTTCACAGCGTATTGAACGATCGCCAGTTCGATATCGGAGAAGCTCATGTTCTCAGCGTTGCGAAGCACTGGGACAACCAAGCCCTTGCCGCCACCGATGGCAATACCGATGTCGCAGTAGTTGAAGTGTGTCAACTGCTTGCCGTTCATCTGTGCATTCAGCGCTGGGAATTGCTGAAGTCCAGCGACGACAGCTCGCACGAAGAACGACATGAAGCCCAGCTTCACGCCGTATTTCTTTTCGAAAACATCCTTGTAGGATTCACGCAGCTTCTTCACGGCTGACATGTCGACTTCATTGAAAGTCGTCAGCAACGCGGCTGTCTGCTGAGCTTCCACAAGTCGACGGGCGATCGTCTGACGAATCGGGCTGAGTGGCACGTTGCGAGTTTCGCGGCTTCCACCGACTCGCACAGGGCCCGCCTGAACCGTTCGGATCACGTCTTCCTTGAGCACTCGACCGCCAGGACCTGTGCCTGCCACTGAACCTGCTGGAAGATTGTTCTTTGCCATCTCAGAAGCCGCCGCTGGCATCACATGTCCGCCAGCTTTTGCGGGAGCTGCGGTGGCCGCTGGGGCAGTTGCTGCTGGTGCCGCTGTCGGAGTTGGAGCAGCAGTCGCGGCAGGAGCGTCGGATGGCTGAAGGTAGCCGATCACTTCGCCGATGGCCGCGGATTCGCCCGCCTTCTTCAGGATGCGAGTCACCGTGCCGCCGACAGGCGCGGGGACGTCGAAGGTGGCCTTGTCTGTTTCCAGGCCGACGATGTTCTTGTCTGCGGCAACGAACTTCCCTTCGCCAGCGTACCATTCTCCGATGAACACTTCAGAGATGGATTCACCAACGGCAGGAACCTTGATTTCAACTTCCTTAGTGCTCATTCGAGTTCAAACGCCTGTTTAAGAATGGTCTGTTGTTCGATGTTATGGCTTGTGAAAGATCCCGTCGCCGGGCTTGCAGATTCAGGGCGGCAAACACCTCGGAACGGATACCGATCCAGCAAACGTTCGCCGTATTTCATTCGCAGGAAGCCCCACGCTCCCATGTTGCGAGCTTCTTCCTGAACCCAGAACAGCGACATTTTTTCCGGGTACTTCGACAACGCTTCGCCCAGAGCCTTTGCTGGGAACGGATACAATTGTTCCACGCGGACGATAGCCACGTCTGTGATCTTGTTGACTTCTCGGTACTTTGCCAAATCGTAATACACTTTGCCCGAACACAGCAGCACTCGACGCACCGCTTCCGGGGAAATTGTCGTGTCCGGGATGACTTCCTGGAACCCGCCGTTTACCAATTCGGATAATGGCGAAGTTGCCTCGGGCAGTCGAAGCAGTTTTTTTGGAGTCATCACAATCAGTGGCTTCTTCCAGCGTCGCAATGTGTGACGTCGCAGCATGTGGAAGTAATTGGCCGGCGTGGTCGGATTGGTTACCTGAATGTTGTCTTCGGCACCCATCGCAAGGAAGCGTTCCAGGCGAGCACTGGAATGCTCGGGCCCCTGCCCTTCCATACCGTGAGGCAGGAGCATCACAAGGCCGCTCAGTCGTTTCCACTTGTCTTCGGCACTGGCGATGAATTGGTCGATGATGACTTGAGCCACGTTGACGAAATCACCGAACTGAGCCTCCCACATGACCAGTCCATCGGGACAGTCGAGACTGTAGCCGTACTCGAATCCCAGAACTCCGACTTCAGACAACGGGCTGTTGTAGATTTCAACGTGTTCCGGACGAGCCGCCATCCCCTGCAGACCAATCCAGACGTTTCCTGTGTGAAAATCGTACAAGCCAGCATGGCGATGACTGAATGTTCCGCGTCGAACATCCTGACCGCTGAATCGCATGCGAGCGCCCTCGCTCACCAGCGTTCCGAATGCCAGCATTTCCGCCCCGCCCCAGTCGAATAGCGCTTCGCCAGCCGCCATCTTTCGACGCGACTCAAGCACAGTTTCGATTTTTGAATGGGGCCGAAAAGTATGCGGAGGGGACGTCAACGCCTTCATGACTTTCTGGATCTGCTCGGCCGAAACACTGGTTGGCGGATTGTCGGCTTTGGAGGACGAGCCACCGAAGTAGCCGTTCCACATTCCGCCGCCGCTATCTTCGAGATACTTGAACCCCTCCTTGCGTGCCTCCACAAGTGCGGCTTCGAGAATCTGGCCTCGGCGAGCCACGATGTCCATGCCTTCTTCCTTCGTCACTTCACGCAGGCTGACGAGCGATTCAAGGAAGCTGGCATAGACAGTCTGTCGGCTGCGGATGACCTGATACATTGTTGGCTGAGTGAACGCAGGCTCGTCAGCTTCGTTGTGGCCTCGACGACGGAAGCAGTACATGTCGATGATCACGTCACGATGAAACTTCGCGCGGAAGTCCATCGCCAGTTGAACGACTTGAGCCACAGCTTCCGGATCTTCTCCGTTTACATGGAAGATCGGAATCTGCAACATGCGAGCGACATCGGTCGCGTAGGTACACGATCGAGCTTCTGACGGCGATGTCGTAAAGCCAATCTGGTTGTTGACGATGATGTGAACCGTTCCTCCGGTTTGATAGCCGGGCAGTTCGCTGAGGTTCAGCGATTCCTGAATGACACCTTCGCCCGCGAATGCAGCGTCGCCATGAACCAGAATCACACAGCTCTTGCGACGTTCGAAGTCTCCGTTGCGATCCTGCTTGGCTCGCAGTCGTCCCTGAGCTACTGGGTTGACAAACTCCAGATGGCTGGGATTGAAACACAGCGTCAGATGCACGTTCTGTCCGGATGACGTCATGCGATCGGAACTGTATCCGAGGTGATACTTCACATCGCCGCGTCCCATCTTGAGTTCAGGATCGACGTCGTCGAACTCGCGGAAGATTTTCGACGGGCTCTTGCCCATGATGTTGGCGAGCACGTTCAGGCGGCCTCGGTGAGCCATCGCCAGCACGATGAGATCCGTCCCCTGGCTGCCAGCGCGTTCGATGGCCATATCGAGCAACGGGATCAGACTTTCAGCACCTTCCAATGAAAAGCTCTTCGCGCCGACGTACTTCTTCAGGATGAACTCTTCAAATACGACAGCGTCGCTCAGTCGTTCCAGAATCCGAACCTGTTCTGATCGAGACAGTTTTAGACGATTGGCCGTTCGCTCCATGCGATCCTGCAGCCATGTTCGAACCTGCATGCTGTCGATGTGCATGAATTGCACGCCGATCGATCGGCAGTACGTTGTCTGAAGCCAAGTGACCATCTCGCGAAGTGTGCGCGTGTCCGGACCTCCGGCCCACTGAGTCGAGAACTTGCGGTTCATGTGTTCTTCGGTGAAGCCGTAAAACGCCGGATCCAGCTCAGCTGGCTTAGGGCGTTCGGCGTTCAACGGATCAATCTTCGCGATGATATGTCCGCGAACTCGGAAACTACGAATGAGCTGATCCAGTCGTTCCTGCAGAACTACGGCATCCGATGTCGAAGGATCGACTCGAACCTCCGTCGACTTATGAAAGATACTCTCTGCCTGAAACGGCGCTTGCAGGCTCTCCGGCGTTAGCCCGGAATCTACAACCTGCAGTTCGTCGAAGTAATCGCGCCAGTCGGGCGAAACGGAATTTCGATCTTGCAGATAGCTTTCCAGTTGCGTTTCAGCGAACTCAAGATTCTGAGTCCCCATGTCAACAGGAGGCTTCGAAACAAGTCCGTTGCCAACGAAATGACCCGCAACACCATTCGCAGGGGCTTCGTCCGGCGTATCCAGAAAGGCCGGAGCACCTGTAGGGAGTGAAGTTGGATTCGGCATTTTCAAATGACTCTGTAAACAGCATCGCTGCATTGTGTGGGCAGTGCAGCCAGCGTGGAATGGAACTGTTTTGGATGTCTCAGTTGTATTTCAGGTGTCAATCCGGTTGCCGCATCATAGACGGACTGCCATGATTGGGAAGCTTTTCGTAGTGTGCAGGTCGGGAAATTCCCTGTGCATTGTCAATCCTGTGCGAAGCTCGACGAACGTTCATCGACAGTCGCAATAGATCGATCCGATGTCATGAGCCAGCGTGACACCTGAAAAGAAACCCAACCCAACGCCGTTTTGTTGAAGCAAAAACAATGGAAGAAACTGCCCGAATCGGCGTGCTCACAGTATCAGACCGAGCCAGTCGAGGTGAATACGAAGATCTTGGCGGTCCAGCTATACTCGCCTACCTGCAGGAAGTGCTGGTTTCTGGCTGGAAGGCGGAATACAGGATCGTCTCAGACGATCGGCAGTTGATCGGGGCTGAGCTGCAGAGAATGGCAGACGATCTAAACTGCTGCCTGATTATTACAACAGGCGGAACCGGTCCTGCCGTCCGTGACGTCACTCCGGAGGCGACGCAGGATGTTTGCGAGAAAATGATGCCTGGATTCGGTGAGCTAATGCGGAAAGTATCACTGGAGAAGGTCCCAACTGCCATTTTGAGTCGCCAAACGGCCGGGATTCGGGGTTCCAGCCTCATCGTCAACCTTCCCGGGCAGCCAAAGGCGATTCGAGAATGTCTCGACGCGGTGATGCCAGCAATCCCCTACTGTGTCGATTTGATCGACGGACCGCGTTTGGAAACGAATTCTGAGCGAATCACTGCATTTCGGCCCAAGGCGAAATAGCTGGAAAGCATGGTGTCTTCGTGCGGACAAAAAAACGCTGCAGTCGAAGACCGCAGCGTTTCAAAATTTGAATTCCGTGCTGGCCTGAGCCAACACCAGATCAGTTGTTCGGGCTGGCATCGTTGTCTCGACCGAGTGCGTAGCCCAAGGCCCCACCAGCCGCCGCCCCCAAGAGACCGCCCAAGCCACCGCCCCCGCCAATTCCACCACCGCCACCGCCGCCAGTCGTGCCGCCGCCGCCAGATCCTGGTGCTCCACCACCTTGGCCGGCAGGTGCGTAAGCGGTTTCCGTCGCAGGATTTGCCGACTGAATCGTGCCGTCGGTGACTTCGTCAGCATCTTCTGTGTTCAGATTCGCAGTTCGCACTGGCGAAACACTGAATTCTGGAGCGGCGATGAGAGACACTGGAGACGCTTCGCCCGGCTTCTTTTCTGGCTCATAGGAAGACCCAAGAATATCAACTCCCAGAGCGAAAACTCCGTCCTTACCGGTGCCCACCACGCTGTGGACGCCTGGATTCAGTCCTGCAACTGTGAAGCTCCCGTCAGGCTTTACGTCCGCGGACCCCACAACCTTTCCGTCACGCAGAAAGTGAACCATCATGTCGAGAACTTCACGGTATCGACCCGTGCGCTCGTCCATTACATTGACCTGACCTCGCAGATTGCCGTCTTCGTCCAATTGAATCTGGTGACCCACAAGACTCGTCGATTTTTCACCGTTTCCGAATTGGAAAGCGTCATCATCCGCAGATGCTTCGGCAGAAAAACGGACTTCTTCGGTCGACAGAGCCGACGAAATCAATTCGCGTGCCAACTTAACGTCTGCACCTGCAACCACAGCAGAATCCATCGCCAAGTCAACTGAAACCGGAATCGCCTGACCAGGCTCGGCCTGAACAAGTCGGGCGCTGAACAACATCAGGCCGCTTTCGCTGATTGCGACAATTCCGCTCACTCCGGGCGTCAGACCGGTGACTGAAAATTGGCCGTCTGCGTCAGTCTTCGTTACAGCGACCTCGGTGCCATGCTGAAGAATTTTGACAGTGTAGTTGCTAGCTGGAGCCGAGCTGGCATTCGAAAGAGCGTTCAAGCGTCCTTTGAAACCACCTTCAGCATTTAGAACGATGTTGTGTTGACGATCGTGGACGATCTCTTCTGGTGCCAATGCTGGAGCTGAATCAACAACTTCCGGGACGGCAGGCACAGGCTCGGCGTTCAGTTCGCCTGCTGCCTCGTCCTGACCAGATCCAATATTTCTTAGATTGTCTTGTTCCTGCTGAACAGCAGCCTTGGCCGTCACATACATGGTTCCGGCAGTGACTGTCGTTGCAAGGCCCAACGCAAAAAACGTTGAGAGGAGGTTAATTGGCTTCATTTGAACGTTATCCCTACCTTACCGAATTCGTGATGCCCACCTGGGAATCCTGATCAAAGCCCAGTATGTTCCGCGGGTGTTACCAGTTGCAACTAAATTAAGGATAGTTTTACCATCGGGAACAAAGCTACTGGATTACCCAAGTTTCCCAAATATTTTGAATCTGCCGGAGTGAGCGTGCACGGAGTAAGGGTTTTTCTGTACCTCGAGTTGGCGACTCTGTTCTATTTTTAAGGGCTTTTCTGAAAAAATGCGAATTACGACGTGGAATGTAAACGGCCTGCGGGCAGCGATTCGAAAGGGCTTCCAGCGGCACCTAGATGAAATTCGGCCGGACGTTTTGCTGCTTCAGGAAGTTCGAGCCCGGCCGGAACAATTGCCCGCTGAATTTCAGGAGCCCGATGGCTGGCACGTTGTCTGGCATCCAGCTCAGCGACCGGGATACTCGGGAACAGCCATTTGGTCGAGAACGCCGATTGAAGTCTTAAATCGAGGCTTAACGATGGCCGATTCTGACGAAGAAGGGCGCTTGATTGAAGCAAAAATCAAGGGAATTCAGGTTGCCTGTCTTTATTTGCCTTCCGGCTCGTCAGGTCCCGAGCGACAAACGGTTAAGGATGGTTGGTTGAAGCAATTTCGGAAATGGGCTCAAACCCGCCCAAAGGATGTTGCGATGATCTTCGGCGGTGACATCAATGTGGCTCATACGGAAAAAGACATCTTTTACGCCAAATCGAACGAAGGAACGTCCGGATTTCTGCCCCACGAACGCGAGTGGTTCGGAGAATTGCTCAAATCCGGGTGGCACGACTTGGTCCGCGAACATCACGGCGACATCCACGGTCCCTATTCCTGGTGGTCCAACCGCGGCCGAGCCAGAGAACTCGACCGCGGCTGGCGAATCGACTACCTCCTCTGCAACAAAGCCGCTCGCCCACTATTCAAATCCGCCACCATTCACCGCGAAGGCGGACTCGAAATCAGCGACCATGCCCCGGTGTCAATAGATCTGGACATGAGTCAAAACCAATCGACTTAGGTTCAACGTTGCGGTCTGACTTGGTTTTGGTGGTGATTTAGAGGAGCTGGAATGTCCATCCTACGGGAAACGAAGTCCGCAAATTCAAGCCTCCTACATCGTACGACCGAATCGAATCACCTAACATTCGCAGACCGTGGGACGGGTTGAGAGACTCGTCCAGAGTTCAAGTTTGATGGGTCTGGAGACCCGTCCTGTGGAATTGAAATAACTGAAAAGCCAGTCCTACCCCATGTTTCAACCTGTTAGCGACAGCAATTTTGTTACCGGCGAACATTCCGTTTTGAAACTCTGGGAAATCCAGCAGACGTTTCGGCAGCTTCGTCAAAAGAACGCCGGGCGCAAGCGGTGGAGTTTTCTTGACGGGCCGATCACGGCGAATAATCCGATGGGAGTTCACCACGCCTGGGGACGCACGTACAAGGATACGTATCAACGCTTTTTCGCGATGACTGGCCACGATCAGCGTTACCAGAGCGGTTTCGACTGTCAGGGTCTTTGGGTCGAAGTGGAAGTTGAGAAGCAACTGGGGCTCGGGACGAAGACTGCCGTTCACGAATTCGGCATCGACAACTTCGTAAACGAGTGCAAGCGACGAGTTCTCCGGTTCGCGGCTCGCCAGACGGAACAGTCGCAGCGGCTTGGTTACTGGATGGATTGGGACGCCCCGGATCAACTTCGGCAACTGGCTGAGCATCTCGGCACTGACAAAGAAGTCACCATCACAACTCCAAGCGGCAAGTCGGAAACCGCGAAGGCTCATCAGCTTGTTGAGAAGCTCGGCAACCCGGAATGGGGCGGCAGTTATTTCACGTTCTCCACCGAGAATAACGAAACCATTTGGACGTTTCTGAAGAAGTGCTTTGAGCGCGGCAAGATCTACCAGGGCCACGACGTGATGCCCTGGTCCGGCCGAGGTGGCAGCGCGTATTCGCAGATGGAAATCGCCGAAGGCCGCAAGCTGACGACTCACAAGAGTGTATTTGTGCGGTTTCCGATCATTCGCGACTCGGCGAGCGGCAGGGCGTCAGCCCACCGTGGAAACGACGGCGAAGAACACGGAGGGCTGACGCTCAACCGCTCGCCTGAAACGCAGGGTCAAAAATACTTGCTCGTCTGGACCACAACTCCCTGGACGCTCACCAGCAACGTCGCCTGCGCGGTGAATCCGGATCTGGAGTACATCAGTATCCAGACCAAGCGTGACAACGCCATCTACTACTTTGCGAAAGACAATCTCAACTTTCAGCGATTGTCCAGCGAGTTCAAAGATGGATTCGGTCGTCCGGAATGGAAGTGGCCAGAGGGCGTGCCCAAACTGAAGACTCTGAGCCAGATCTTCAAAGAACAAGGTGGCTTTGAGGAACTCGGCACAATCAAGGGTGCGGAGATGGTCGGCTGGGACTACGCCGGGCCGTTTGACGACTTAAAAGCACAGCAACAGAAGGGTGGCGTTCCGGTTGACGAAAGTAACCCCCTGTCCGGAGTCGAAAGTCACCGCGTCATCGATGGCGGCCGTGACTCACGCGGCAACGCCAATGTGGTGGCAGGCGAAGGAACGGGCATCGTCCACATTGCGCCGGGCTGCGGGGACATCGACCACAAGATGGGCGTCTCACTCGGGCTGCCAGTCATCGCGCCGTTGAAGGATGATGGAACGTACTCTGAAGAGTTCGGAGACTTCGCGGGCGTGGAAGCGATCTCGCCGAAGACGGCTGAACTCGTCTTCGAGAAGCTCAAGGCCAAGGGCATGCTGATCGCCGTTGAAACGTATCCGCATATCTATCCACACTGCTGGCGAACGGGTGATGAGTTGGTCTTCCGTCTCGTTGACGAGTGGTTCATCAACATGGACTGGCGTGATGAGATTAAAGATGTGACTCGGCAAATCAAATGGCTGCCGGACAGCATCGACGGGCAGGAGCGCGAGATCGAATGGTTGTCCAACATGGGCGACTGGATGATTACCAAGAAGCGATTCTGGGGACTCGCCTTGCCGATATGGGTCAACGAAGAAGATCCGGCAGACTTCGAAGTGATTGGTTCACTCGCGGAACTCAAGGAACGCTGCGTCGAAGGTTGGGGAGATTTCGAAGGCAACACGCCGCATCGCCCGTGGATCGACGGCGTCATCATCGAAAGCCAGACGCCCGGCAAAGAAGGCCAGCGCATGCGGCGCATTCCGGACGTGGGCAACCCTTGGCTCGACGCGGGCATCGTGCCGTTCAGCACCATGGGCTACAACACGAACCGCGAAGAATGGCAGAAGTGGTATCCAGCGGATCTCGTCACCGAATGCTTCCCGGGCCAGTTCCGCAACTGGTTCTATTCGATGCTGTCGCTGTCGACGATGATGCGTTACGACGAAGCCGACAACGCCGAAGACAAGAAACCATTCCGCACGCTGCTCGGACATCGCTTGGTTCAGAACGAACAAGGCAAGCCGATGCACAAATCCGACGGTACGGCGATCTGGTTCGAAGAAGCGGCCGAACAGCTCGGCGTGGATACCATGCGCTGGATGTATCTGGCTCAGAACCCGGCTCAGGACCTGCGATTTGGAACTCGTCACGGCGAC
>JANMEV010000060.1:0-12631 GCA_031377305.1 Planctomycetota bacterium
GGTGTTCAAAACTGACGGCTGTTCAGATTGCGACAACGGACAAGCCAAAATGGTTCTACCCGGAATTCGCCGTAGTGCCAGTTTGCGCCAGTCTGCCGAGGAAAACAAACACTGCTGTTTTGCGGGATTTCGTTTCCTCAAACGCTATTATAGCGGGATATCGCGCCAATTCTCGCCGATGCCTTTTTGATCGCCAGAATTTCTGCATCGGACGAATTCACGCTGCCATTTGACCCCGCACCCGGGAATCGAATAGTCGGCGGGTTTCCATTGAATTGGATTGAATTGTTTGGCGAGCTGGATTCCTTGATCAAAACCGAGCGCCAATCGCAGCCATTCGAATTCGCTGTTTGCCGACCATCGGCCCTCTTCGAAAGCCGTTCAGACTGCCTCGAAGTCGAATCTTGCGACCGAATCATCCTGTTGGTCCATCTAAGTGCAGATCTGGGATGACCGTTTCGATGTTGTTTTGATTGGCTGACAGCATCAACGTGGTCTGGTCAGGTCGCCACTGCTGAGGGTACACTTTCTACACGGAGGGTGTGTTTCACGGTCCATTATTGGAACTCGAATCATGGTGCAGAAGAAGAGTTTGGTTGCGGCGGTTCTTTCAGCGTTGATGCTGCTTTCTGGCAAGGGGTCGATGGCCCAGCAATTGGAGGTGCCATCCATCGCCGACCCGAAAGCGAGCCCGATTGACCCCGCTTCTCTGCAGGATGCCCCGGCATTCGGAGACTCCGGGCCGGTTCAGATCGAACCAAAGTCACGCTTGGAAGAAGCACCTCCGGCGGCAGCGACGTCCCCAGCCGCAGAGAAAGCAGATTGGAAACCAAAGTCGCGTTTGGAAGAAGCACCTCCGGCGGCGGCGACGTCCCCAGCCGCTGAGAACGCAGATTGGAAACCAAAGTTTTATGTGGAGTTAACGACTTTGGTTGATGTCATGGTGACTGAACGCGCGGCTGCAGATTACGGTTTTCCTCAGTTGCCCGAAGCCGCAGAGAAACGCACGATTCAGAAGATTGTCCGCGAAGTCAAATCCTTCAACACCTTTCTCCAATGCGACGACATCAACGTCGAAGCCAATGCCGACGAGAGCGGCAAGCTGACTTATTCTTTTGCCTGCAAAGGGAAGGCAATCCTCAAGATCGACGGCAGCACCATTACCGGCTCCTCGATTTCCTCGTCGAACGGAGTTCTGACGATTAGCAACGGGGTTATCGAGTTGGGCGGCCAGTCGATCGTAACGGCGGAAAAGTTACAACTGACACTGCCTGTGTATGGCGTCAAAGTAGCCACAGCGGGTCAGCAACCTGTACCAGGCCGAGCCGGTGAGGAATTCCTCCAGCCAGTGCCGGATCCGGAAGAAAATGGTCCTCTTTTTCCAAACGGGACATAGAAGGAAGGCCTATTACAAAGTAGCCGTCTCGCTCCGCCGAGACGAGCCTTGTTCAACCCTTCGTCGCCTGATCAGGCCCGCTGCCCCGCGCAACGTGTTGACAAACATCTACGCTGCACCGATTGTTGAGGGTGCAAACTGACAGGCTCATCTCGGCGGAGCGAGATGGCTACTTTTGCTCAATGCGTCAAGGGCTGAGCCTCATCCCGGCCATGTGGCAAACCGCGAGTGTCGTGTTTCGCGGGAATTGGCAGTTTTTCACCGCTTTGCCCTGCGATTCGGAAACCTACCGCTCATTCCGAATCCCCATTTGGCGCGTGGCGAGGGACCGATACAATCCCCGACTTCGAAGTCGGGCTCTCAATCGAGTTTTCGCCCGCGATGCGTCCTTTATGAAGCTGGAAGATCTTTCATGGAAGCCGGAATTGTCGGCTTGCCGAATGTTGGCAAGAGCACCCTATTCAACGCCCTGACCTGTTCGACTGCCGCTCAAAGCGCGAACTATCCATTTTGCACGATTGAGCCCAACGAAGGCATCGTCAGCGTTCCCGACGCTCGGCTGGAGAGAATCACCAAATACATCCCGCCGCAGAAGGTCATTCCCGCCATTCTGAAGTTGGTGGACATCGCCGGCATCGTCAAAGGGGCCAGCGTGGGCGAGGGGCTTGGCAACAAGTTTCTCAGCCACATCCGCGAAGTAGACGCCATCCTGCAAGTCGTTCGTTGTTTCGTCGATGACGATATCACTCACGTTGGCGGCGGAGTGAACCCACTGAACGACATCGAGATCATCGAAACCGAGCTGATGCTCGCCGACATGCAGACGCTCGAAAATGCTCTGCCGAAAGCTCAGCGCAGCGCGAAGAGCGGCGACAAGGAAGCGAAGCTGCGTGCAACGGTCATGGAAAAATGTCAGGCGATCGTCAACGAAGGCAAGCCACTGCGAACGGCCGAGTTCAGCGCGGAAGAAGCGGAAGTTGTTCGAGCCATCGGACTGATGACAGCCAAGCCAATTCTGTTCGTCGCGAATGTGGCTGAGGACGATCTGGACGGCAAGAGCCCATTGGTCGATCAGGTTCGCAAGTACGCGACGGAGCACGGGGCATCTGTTGTTCCCGTGTGTGCCAAGCTGGAAGCGGAACTGGCGGAGCTCGATGAAGCCGATCGCCAGGAGATGCTGGAGTCAGTCGGTCTGACGGAACCGGCACTCGGGCCGTTGGCTCGAGCTGCCTACAAAACTCTCGGTTTGCAGAGCTACTTCACCGCGGGCGAAAAAGAAGTGCGAGCCTGGACCATTCCAATCGGAGCAACCGCGCCGCAAGCCGCTGGAGTGATCCACAGCGACTTCGAACGCGGCTTTATTCGGTGCGAAATTTATAGGCTGGATGACCTGGAAGCTCATAAGACCGAAAAGGACATTCGCTCGGCCGGTAAGCTTCGAGTCGAAGGCAAAGCCTACGTCATGCAGGACGGCGATATTTGTCACTTCCTGTTTAACGTGTAATCCAATAGTCCTGCGACGTTGTTAGAAAGCACATCAGCCGCTCGACGCTAGCGGGCTTTTGATTTTGTGAGCCGCAAAGCGCTAGCTGCGGGTACCGGTCTAAAAAACACCCGCGGCTAGCGCCTTGCGGCTCAGTTTTGTGACTCAATCAACTACCCGCAATCCGCCAGAGTTCCTACATCGCAAACCGGACGCTAGCGCGTTCCGGCTAATTTGTTTTCTGATCAATCAAAAGTATCTGACTTCGAACAGTTCGAATCCTTTTCGTCACCAGGCAGCATCCCATGGTTCGCGATTTCACAACTGAGAGTCTGTCGCACGATCCGATTCACGGCTACATCCCGTTCATCTCCCGAGTCGGACTTCCGACCGGCGAAGCAGCCGAGCAGGATCTGATCGATCATCCGTGGGTTCAGCGGATGCGACAGATTCATCAACTGCAAACCGCGTGGTGGGTGTTTCCGTCGGCTGAGCACATGCGATTTCAGCACGTGCTGGGCGTAATGCATCTGGGATCGGTGACGGTCAATGCGTGGTACGAATCCCTGGCGGATTCCTGCCGTAACGTGCCGTCGCGAGCCTGTGTCGAGAGCATGGTTCGCATCGCCGGACTATTGCACGACGTCGGTCACGGTCCGTTTGGCCACTTCTTCGATGACCACTATCTGGATCAGTTCGGGCTGACTCACGAAGACATTGGCGGGCACATCATCGAACACGAACTGGGTGAGATCATTCGCCGGATTCGCCGCAACCCGAACGGAAAACTGCAGCCGCTGGAGGAGATTGATCCCAAGCAGGTCGCATGGTTGATTCGTCGACCGTCGGGCCGCGCAGAAGATCAGGATGGGCATCCTGACTGGCTGCAAAAACTGCGGGCCCTCTTCAGCGGCATCTACACGGTCGATAATATGGACTTCGTGCTGCGTGATGCCTACATGTCGGGCTACAACACGAAGGCATTCGATATCTCCCGCCTGATTCACTACAGCTTCTTCACGGAAAACGGCCTGACGATCCATTCGCGAGGCCTTTCGACGCTGATTAATTTCATTGAAACTCGCGCGAATCTTTTTCGGTCGATCTACTTCCATCGGACCGTGCGAGGCATCGATATTGCTCTGGAGGATTACTTCGCCGAAACAATGGCCAGACTGTTTCCCGGCAATCCCCTGGAACATTTGAAGGCGTATCAGGGTTTGACGGAAACATCGTTTCTCGTCGATGTGACTCGCTGGGCTGACAGTCCGGATCCTGCTCTTCAAAACCTCGGCACACATTGGAAGGCGATCATCAATCGCGAGGAAATGTGGCGAATGGCGTGCGAACGCACGATGCATTTTCACAGCGGTCAGGCCGAAAGCACGACCATCTTTTCTGAACCCGACCTCGTCGAACGCCGAGTGCGCGAGTATCTTCCCAAGGCACTCAAAGAGATTCCTCTGCGGATTGACGTTGCCAAACATTATCACCGCCCGAGCGCGCGGAAGCCGGCTGGAAAACAGAACTACTGGTACGATCCCGCGAGCGGTGTGTCACATGAACTTGACGACGACGAACTCTTCAAAAGCCTGCCGACCAGCTTCATCATCTTCCGCATCTACAGCCGCGACCATGGCTTTGATCGTCAGTTGAACGAAGCTCTGCAGAAAGTCGCCGGCGGGTCCGGCGGTGATACGAAGACGAACATGTAACCTTGCTGGGCTTGATGATTCACGGGTAGCCCATTGCGGCGAGAGCTGTCAACTTTCATTTCAAACAACACATGCCAACACAAACTCGCATTGTGGCTCCAGGGCCGCGACCCGAAACGGTTAGTACGGCCGACGGACAGGTTCTTGTTCCGCCACCGGACTGGTCTCTGCTATTGCCCGGCGATCCGGGGCTGACACGTCGAGTCAAAGCGGCTGGACCAACGTGGACCGTGCAGGAAAAGAAAGGTCGCAAGCTGTTTTCGCGAGGCGTCTGGGCGCCTCGAATTAACATCGACAACGCGATGAGACAACTGACGGTTGAGCGATCAACCGAGTCGTATGCAAAGAAGCAAGCGGCCAGTCTTCGCCGACGTGAGAAGACTCAGACAGAGTACGTTGTTTCGTTTCGCGATGCTGTGTTTCAGTTCCTTGCCTTCGCTCCGATCCATCAGGCGTTGGGCGAGCGACTGGCGGACGCGGTTGCGGAACATGCGACTCCGGTCGGGAGCGGCACCGTGGCAAGAACTCAGCGGATTCCCATCGAACAGCGAGCGGAGTCCGCCGTCATCGCGTGGATGAGACACCAGACAACGCTGTACGATCAGATGAAGATTCCCCGCATCAAAGGCGAACGCCGCGAGGTTCGTCGTCAACTGGCAAAGCAATCTCGCCAGTTGCTGCAGAACTATCGGAGCGGCGTGGCCATTTCTGCGACAGCATGCGTACTGACTCAGGCACTACTTGGCGGAATCCATTAGTGCGGATGTGAGGTTGGTCAGGTCTGGCTTGTGGACACTCTCTCGAATCGTCTGCAGTTGTCTGAATTCTTCCGGAGACACCTTCCCCTGCGTCACAACAGGCACTAGCTGCACCGACGTTTCACCTTTTCCGTTCACCGAGACTCGCACGCTGTTGATCGTTGCATAGGTGGATTCCTCGCAGTTTGAACACCGACACACGTCGACTCTTAGGGAACGATCCGTATCTCCGATGCAGACTTCCAATGGATTCAGCGACGATAAATCTCCCTCTTTAATTTGCTGAAGCATCGGGGAGAAGTCCTCCGGCAGTCGGAACCGACAAAAGGCTTCCGTCTTCGTGGTCCACTGATCACAGGCTTCACAAAATGGGATCGCACCGATAATCGATCGAGCGACGACGAAGCTGATACCCAAAATTGTCCCACCTTCGATAACCCAGATGATCAGCAGTGGAATACCCGAGACGGTTGCTCCTCCACCCTTTCCCATGGACCAGAAGCCCTCGTTGTAAAACAACTGCACGTAACCCATCAACGCTCCCGGATCCAGCAGCAACGGTCCTTCGTCCATTCCAAATCGAGCCTTGGCGTCAAACACCCACGACATCCAAAGGGCAACGCCAGCTCCCATGACGGAAAAGAATGGAATCACCGCGCCGTTGCGAGTCTTCCCCAGGCGAGCACACATGCCAGCGATGCCTCCAATGGCACCTCCAAGTGCGCAAGTTGCAATGGCGCTTAACTGCACCACGGGGATCCAACTGACAGCAAAGGCGTAGACGACTCCCAATATCAGCGAGCAGACGATCGTCGCTCCCATTGAAAGAATGAGTCCGCCAATCGGTGCCTGACCAGAGTGTCGATAGGATTCGGGGATCATCGGTACGGTCCTTTTTAGCGAAGGATCATTCTGGAAATTTAGATCTGTTTATGCCACCGTTGTTTAACTAAGAAAACCGGTTGAGTTGCCGTGAGCATCCAGAGGTCAGTTATCGTCCATCCGAAGAAACCGCGATTCTGCGGACTCCTCGGCAGAAGTAATCGATGACAGCGTCGTTATCAATCTGCGTCACAACTTCCGCGTTTGTCTGGCGAGGTCGATAAGGTCGGCGGTCGGCGACCGTCATGCCGTTGGTGATGTCGCCGGACGTTTCGACATCCAGCACCACTGTATCTGTGACAAACTTTGCCACACCCACCGCAGCGGCCAGTGCAGCAACGGCAGGTAGAGCGACTTCTTCACGCGGCGTATGCTGTCGATTCGCGCGGACGGCGAAATTCATCAGGCCGGTGATCCGTTCTCCGACAGGAGTCGAAGGGATCAGTCCGCTGAGTCGATCGATGTCATCAAAGGTCAGGCCGGCTCCCTGATTGACGTCGAGCGGAAGAAGAATCTTTCCGACAGGCGATTTTAGAACGGCCTGAGCTGCCGTCGGATCCGACCAAATATTGAATTCGGCTGCGGCCGTGACATCGCCGGAGTGCTTGATCGCACCTCCCAGACAGATGAGGCCGTTTAGCAGCATGGGAAGTTCCGGATCCAGATCCAGTGCCATCGCGATATTGGTGAGCGGACCAAAAGTCAGGACACGAATTTCATGAGGATGCTCTCGCACCAGATCCACGATCAGCTTGGCGGAATCTCGCCGATTGTGCAGATCGGGGACAAGGGGGTCGATTTCTCCAAGCCCGAAGCGGCCATTCAGGTCCTGCTGGTGAGGCATTCCAAAACGAGTGTGATCGGCTGAGCTATCGGCTGTGTCCGACTGGCCAACTCGGGGATGTCGCAACGGATCCGCCAGCCCGACAAGGTAATGAAGGTTGCGAGTTGCCTGTATACCAGAAACGGCACCGGCAACTGCCGTGAGCCCCAGAACGTCAATCGACGGATCCGCCATGGCCACCAAAATGGCGAGTGCGTCGCCGATTCCCGGGTCTGCATCGATGATGATTTTCTGAACCAATTTTTCAACCCTTTAACAAGCCGGTTCCACTGACCCTGGACTCAAGTTCGACATCACATCGACGGCAACAATCATCGTCCGCTTTAGGATAACAAAAATCGTTCAGGATTGTCGCCTATGGCAGGGTCAGTTTGTCGTCGTCGGCTTGAGCAGCATCTTTCGCAGCTCTTCGCCGATATCCACTTTTGGCGATTGAGTCTTTGCTGCAGTTTCTAATTTGCTATCGCCATTGGAGCTTTGCATGGGCCGATCCGAATGAACATCCGGCGCGGCGAGCACAACGTCAAGCATTTCGGACCAGGCTCGTTCGGCCTGCTGCGTCTTTCCGGCGACACTCAGCATTGCTCCCTGTTGGTAGAGCATTGCCAGCAGATACCTTTGGTCGGGATGCTGTCGAGCCACTTCGATCGCACGGTTCATGATGAGCTCTGCAACTCGATCCAGTGATTGACGATTCAACGAGGGATGAACTTCTACGGCTTCAAGAATGCAGGCGAAGGAGATTTGGCGTTCGTGCGGAAATTTGCTGTCGTCCGCTGCGGGCGACTCCCCAGAAGTCTGTACGATTGGACGCGTCAGATATCGTTCCAGGGCCGGCACCAGCTTTGAAGATGCGGGCTCGTCGCCGCCCGCAAGAATGAATGTCAAACCGGCAGCGATCAGCGAATCGTCCGGAGCGTCGCTGTTCATCGCGTGATCAAGGCTGGACGCGAGTTCCTGTAGATCAGCACTGTTCATCGCCGATCGATCTGACTTTGCCAATGCCGAAAGCAGCGGGCTGTCCAAATGGAAGATCCCTCCCTGACGCTGTTGGATGTTCAACGCCAGATCCAGTCGGGGCTGGGTTTGTCCAATGCCTGTTTGGCCGTCCTGTCGGAGTGCTTCGGCAATCACTCGGGCCGTCATTTTTCGGCTGGCGGCTTCGCGGATTGATTCCAGAATGGTGGTCGAGCTTCGTTGTGGAGTCGACCGGCGGGTTGCAGAGTTCGACATTGCCTGAAGATAAACTGCTTCATCTTCGCCGTTGAGACCGTCCAAAAGTCGCAGCGACGCCGGAGGGTCTTTCAGCGACACCATGGCCTGAGCTGCCGCCATTCGAGAGCCGATCCAATGACTTCGCCTTGCATCGTTAAGCCGGGGATCTGAGTCGGACGGGGTATTCTGCCGCACGAACGCTCGACCCTGTTCAAACTGTTCTGTCTCTTCAAAGAGTCGGACGATCATCATCGCTGCAGGTGAACTCAAGCTCCGACTATCTTCAGGAGTTTGCAGAATGCTTCGTTGAAGAAGTTCAATGGCGGCCGGTTTCAACGCGGGATGTTTGATCAGATAGGAAGCGACTTCGAAAGCGACGACTTCGGGGACTTTAATGTCTTGCCTGTCCAGATTTTGTCGGATTCGCTGTTCAACAGGCGAGAATATGCTCTCGTCGCTACTCGCTGTCTGAATGGCGGCTTCCTGAGCGGCTTGCAATTCCACCAAAGCCAGCAGTAATTCGCCTCCCGGCCAACTCGGGCAAGTCTTCATCCTTTCAGTGATCTCGTTTTGGATTGCAGTCCGACTGTCGGCATTGCGTGTCGCAGTCCAGAGGATGTAAAAGTGCCAATCCGCAACGTCATCGGAATCGCTCGCAACTCCGAAATAGTGCCGTTGCCCCGAATATTGCGTCGGCCAACCAAATCGAACTGACGGCACGTCCGCTTCAGAAGCCGGGATGTAGAGCTTTTCGAGGATTGGCCGGAGTTCCGGGTTGTGCCAAACGCTCGTTCGACATACCGACAAATAAAACTGCAACTGTTCCGGGTAAGCCTCAATGATCTGGTTCAGAACGGCAACTAATGTGGCACTACCATTGCTGTCTTCACTGACCTCTTTCACAACTTCACGAAGCTTCATTAGTGCGGAGCCAGATACAATGCTCGATGTCGCCGAGTCAATGAGTTCTTTCACCAGATCCTGAGTTCGGTTGGTGTTAATGAACAATGCCACAGGAACATTAAATCGATATTGATCGAAAGCCGCAGGGTGTCTTCGAAGGAGTTCCAGATACTTGTCGCACGCATGAGACTGTTGGCCGACGGCTTCAAGGTTCTTCGCGGATTCGAGGAGCGATTCGACCGACGTTGCAGACTGCAAAGCAATTAATCTCTTGCGAGTCTCGACCGCGTCCGCAGTGTGACCGGCGATGTCCTGATACTCGAGCAGTGTCTGCAACAGGAGCTTCGAGTTCGGCGACTTTTCAAGCTGCGACTTCTGTCGATCGATCATCTTTTCAAGCTCGCCGGAAGTCTTTAGGATCGTGTAAGCCCGCTCTCGAAGTTGTTGAGCTTCCCTTGGCGTGGGGCCTCGGCCCGGCTGAGCTGCTGGACGACCACCAATGCGGCGAATCAAGTGACGAGCCACCTGAACTGCAGCCTGTGTGTTGCCCTTCTTCTCATAGAGATCCAGCAGCTCCGCTGGCGATGCTGTACGAACCGACGGTTTCTGCACTAAAGCCAATCGCGACTTAACCTCGGCGAGCCTATCTTCCATCCCGAGCTTCGCCAGATTCCGCATAAGATGTTGCGCAGACTCAGGATCCAACTGCAAGCCGCAAAGTCGCTCGGCCGCCATGCGTGCCCGATCCTTGTTCCCAACCGCCATGGCCAGTTCGAGTGCTTTGAGTTCGCAGATCCGGAGGAGTTCAGGATCATTTTTAGGAGGCTGTTCCAACAACGCGAGGGCGTCGACCTTCTTTGATGTGTTTTCACAGAGGGTCACCAATTGCAGCCGCAGTCGAGCGTCCCCAGGTGCCAGTTCCACTGCTCGAATGAGATGCAGTGTTGACTGTGATTTTGGTTCGTCCCACCAGAAAAAGCTGGACGTCGCCAGTTCGACCAACACGGCATGGCGTCCCGTCGCAGTCCGACGCTGCTCGTTGCACCATGCACTGATTTTGCTGCGATCGATGACAGTGCCGCTCATCGCCGCCAGGATGCTAAGGTCGAAATGGCTGAAGTAGGTCGAAAACGCGGGGTAGTCGACGTTGTTCGTCCTGTAAATAGGCGCAGAAAATCCGCCGCTCAAGACTGGTCTACTGATCGTGCCTAATAGTCTTCTGCTGGAATAGATTGAGGTTCTCGACGTCGAAGTCGTTGTCGCAAGGGCTGGTGCCTTTGCTTTCCGCTCAAGCCACCACGAGAGAGTCTGCAGCGTCGAGTCCTGGCCTGCTTTTCCCGCAAGCCCGACGATCGATTGAAGTGTCGTGAGAGTTCGATCGTTGGAAGTCCACGGAATACCGGTTTCGGTTGTGACAAGTCCGCCGATGCGATCCAGTTTCTCCAGGGCTTCGTCAACGGTGATTGTTCCGAGGTCGATCGCCAGTTCGAGAGCGACAGTGAGTTGTTGATGGCTGCTGTCATCCGTTGACAATCGCTGAATCAGCAACGGAAGTCGGTCTGTAGTCCCCGTCTGGCGACATACCGCCAGCAGAGAGCTTTGATTCAAGACATACGTCCAGCCTGGCTCCTTCGCCAGAATCGATTCAAATGACGAGATCATCAGTTCGATCTGCTCCGCGGTGAAGGCGTACGGCGGCTGGGTTGAAGACTCGGGCATTCCCAGATCGTCTCCATTTGGAACCGTCGGAATTCGATTGTCACACTCCACCAGATACAACGCCTGACCTTCCAAATCGCCGTTTTTCGCAAGACGTTGAGCATCCAAAAGTTGCATATCGTTCGGGTCGGTGCCATTTAGAAAAAGCTGATGCAGGTAGAAGGTGTCCCACGCGGACTGAATTGATTGATCTGCTTCCTGTTCCATTCGTTGAACGAAGGCGACGTGATCTCCTTTTTCCAGTGCGGACAGGTATCGGGCCCCGATCGAAAAGATTCTCGCAGATCCATAGTCCGAATAGAGTCCGCCGGCACCAACACCTGGCCCGAACATCGGATTGAAAATGGGCCCACTCCCTGACACCATCGTCACCGATGCGCCTGACCTAATCCGAATCTCGCCTCCGTTTCCGAACGGAGTGTAAGTTTCAGGTTCCTCGGACGTTTCACCTAACCGGAGTCGCACGTTTCCCAGGCTTGAGCCACGCAGCATGAACTGAGGAATTCCCGCTTGCCCGGCGGGACGGAACCCAAAGGTTGCCGACGGATTGACCATGGCCTTTCTTGATGAGGACCACTGCACGTCTGCCGACGGAGTATCTACATCCAGTTCCAGCGCCAGAACTCTGTCAAAGCATTCACTGGCTATATCCTTGTGTCCAGTTCGCCATTCGAGGATGCCGAGTCGAACAAGGATCTCCCAGTTCTTTGGGTCTCGCTCCAGCATCCGAACGCAGAGCTGCTTTGCTGGGGCGAAGCTTTCGATCTCAATAAGCTGATCAAGAGCTTTGATAACTTCGTGAGGAGCGGCTGTTGCTTCCGAGACTCTGGCCAACAAGGCTTCGGCTTCGCTCAAGTCACCGAGCTTCAGCAGAAGATTCGCAAGACGTGTTCGGCCTTCTTCGGATGATGCGATCGTGTTGATGCGGCGCTGGTAGTCAGCGGCTGCTTCAAGGTCGCCTTCCGTTTCCGCCATCTTTGCAAGTTCTTCCAGCAGCGTGACGTCGCGGCTGTCAGCGGTTAGCAGGCCTTCCAGTCTTTGACGCGACGACTTCAAATCGCCGGCAATCCGGAACGCCGTCGCGAGGCACATCGCTGAATCTCGCTGCTGGTTTCGTTCCTTCCCGCGTTGCTCCAACTTTTGAACCAGTCGGTCGAACTGATTTGTCTGCAGATGCAGCTCCGCCAGCGACCTGGTGATCGACGAGCGAGCATCAACGTTGGCCGCACCTTCGAAGGCACGCCAGTAAAGGTCGATGGCTTCGGTCGATTCACCCTGTTTGGCAAGTGCCGCGGCCAGCGAGATCAGCAGGTTATCATCCGATGCATTGGCTCGAACGGCCCGGCGAAGAGTCTTCAGCCCTTCTTCCTTTTGTCCCGCCTGAAAGCAGAGGTCGGCGTAGAATTGAGAATGTTCCGGATTTCCAGGTGCGGCCGCCAGCAACTCTTTTCCTGCCTGCTGAGCTTCCTTTGAACGTCCAAGCCGTTGTTGCAGCGTTGCCGTTTTCCGCAGGTACTCAGTCAGGAAACGACGATCCAGGACGGCAAGGCGTCGATTGGCGCTCACGGCATCGGCGAGTCGGCCAGCCTTTTCGTACAGACTGGATGCCACGGTCCAGGTTGCCACAGAGTCGGGTTCCAGCGCCAGCGACTTGTTGATGGCTTCGATTGCCGACGGGAGCTGAGTGTCGGCTTCAAAGTACATCGCCAGCGTTCG
>JANMEV010000063.1:0-17898 GCA_031377305.1 Planctomycetota bacterium
AGCTTTATCCGCATGGGTGAGCCTGACGCTGAACTGGCGAAGGGTGTCGCTGGCGTTCTCAATGGATTCTACCCAGCAAAGAGCCCCGCTTTGAACCGCGAGCTGTGTCGATTGCTCGTGTACCTGAACGATTCACAGGTCGCTGCAAAGACTTTGACGCTTCTCGATAACGCTCCAAGCCAGGAAGAGCAGATTCATTATGTTTATTGCTTGCGAGCGTTGACGAATCAATGGACCATGGAGCAGCGAGCTCGCTACTTCAAGTGGTTTGTGACGTCGACAACCTTCCGAGGTGGAAACTCTTTCTCTGGCTTCATTAAAAACATTCGTCAGGAAGCGATTGATCGACTGACGGAAGAACAAAAGCTTGCTCTGAAAGAAGTTCTGGATGCTCAGCCGACCGGTGGAATGCCGCTTGTCGACGCAGCGTCTCGACCTCTTGTCAAAGAATGGACCGTGGACGATCTTCTGGCTGGCGTCGAAGCGGGACTTAAAGGTCGCGACTTCGAAAATGGTCGAAAGATGTTTCAGGTGACGGCATGCTACAAGTGCCATCGCTTTGCTGGCGACGGCGGTATTGTTGGCCCGGAACTGACGGCGGTCGCGCGTCGCTACAATGCTCGCACAATGCTGGAAGCAATCATTGAGCCAAGCAAAGTGATTTCTGACCAGTATCAGGCGAATGTGTTTGTGCTGGAAAACGGCAAGCAAGTCGTTGGTCGAGTCGTGAATCTGAACAACGATAAGATCATGGTTTCGGAAAACATGCTCGAGCCGGGAAACCTGACCAACGTCAGCCGTGACGAAATCGAGGAAACGCTTGTTTCCAAAACTTCGATGATGCCTGCTGGCTTGATCAACACATTGAACAAAGACGAAATTCTCGACCTGATTGCCTATCTGCAGTCCGGCGGTGATCCAGATGCTCCGGTATTCGCTGGCGCAAAGAAGTCAGCCTCAGTTTCCAAAGTTTCGGAGAAAGTCATGTTCACAGAAGCCGGGCACACCGTTGATGCTCTGGATGTCGTCAAGCAGCGAGTTGAAGCGAAGTCCGCTATTCTTCTGGATGTGCGGGAGCAGGCCGAATGGGATGCTGGTCATCTGGCCGACGCACAGTTCATTCCTCTGAGCAAGTTGAAGGAATCTGCATCAGCCGCTGACATTCTCGCTCCGTTGCCAAAGGACAAGCCCATCTATTTGCACTGTCGATCCGGCGGCCGAGTTCTGATGTTCGCTGAACTGGCCCAGTCAAAAGGCTACGATATCCGACCTCTGAAGGCCGGCTATGACAAACTGGTCGAAGTGGGATTTGAGAAGGCGAAGTGACGATCGATCAGTGCCACAGTATGAGGAACTGAAGGCGGGGTACGGTCTTGTGCCCCGCTTATGGCTTTCGATCAGTTGCGTTCCTTGAGTTTCCATCGGTCACTTTTGACGTTGTGGACTTCAAAAGCGGCATCTGATGGAACGATCCGGAAAGCGACTAATGGTAGAACATGACGAATCCAAACAGGATCGCGGCAAGGCACACGATCGCCGTCAGGATTATCCAGCGAGGTTTTGGGTTGCGGTTCGAGTCTTCATTGGACGGGTATTGACCGCACGATGGGCACTGTACACATACTTCGAGCATTTCGAAGCCGCAGTAGGGACAAGGCACAGTCGGTTCAAGGTCTTCATGTTCGCCAGAATCTGACGCGTCGTCATCGCCGTACGAATCATCGTCCCAGTCGTCTTCGGACTCAGTTCGCATGAATGCAGCCTTCTGCCATGTTGAGCCTTCCCGGCAATGAATGATTCTGCGGGCGAGCAATTTGAGAAAACGGTGGGAATCATAACATCGCTTGAAACTGATTCCATGGCGGTCAATTAAACTCATTACCTAACAGAATGTCGCGTCCGGCCACCTTTTGGCTCAGGGCATTCAATGAGATTTCTGCTTTTCAGCAACTGAATGAACCCCATGACCGGATCAGACGTACCTGAAGAAGGTGTCGACACAATTCCTCTGGACAAGTTTCTGAAGCTGGCTCAGGTTGTCCAGTCGGGCGGTGAGGCCAAGCTGCTAATTCAATCCGGAGCGGTCCTCGTCAACGCAGCTGTGGAAACTCGCCGTGGTCGAAAATTACGGCCCGGGGACACCGTGGAAGTGAACGGCGAGGAATTTGTGATCGAGTCCGATGGAAAATAAACTCGCCTCACCGCAGTATGGGCTGTTCGCGGCGACAAGTGGACCTATTCGGCTGCGGCTTTCACGAGCTTCTCAAACGCCAGACGTTGCTCGGTCAATGCGGTGACTTTGTCAGCGGGATCTGTGCGAGCTTCCAGCAATATCCAGCCATCATAGTTCATGGAATGGAAGAGCCGGAACAACTTTTCGTAGGGATAGTCGTCCATGTTCAATTCGCGAACGTGGACGGTCTTACCGAAACGGCCTTTGACGAGGTTGAAGTTGTGCTCCAGGCCTTCATCCTTCAAATCTTCGGCATTGGAGTTCCAGCACACCGCGACATTGGAATGATCGGCGACGTCGAAGATCGCTTTCATCACCGGCAGGTCACTTGTCCCGGCACCATGCACTTCGACTCGAATTTGCTGACCGTATTCCTGACCATAGGCGGCCACTTCGTTAAGAGCCTTTCCGATTTGCTCAATGGTCTTTTCGTGTTCGACGCCTTTGACAAAGCCATTCGGTTTGACCTTAACGCCAGTGCCGCCGCAATCATGCATCAACCTGATGTAGCGCTTTGTGAGTTCGATGTTTGCCTTGACCTTCTCGGGTTCCGCTTCGTGGAATTGTGCGTTTGAACCATAGCCGACCAGTTCGACCGAGCTATCTTCAAAACGCTTCTTTACTTCTTCACGCTGCACTTTGGACAATCCCGGTTCGACTGCGTGCTTGTGCTCGGTTCGCAACTCGACGCCGCCAAGTCCCGATGTTTCACAGGAGGAAATCAAAGTTGGCAGATCCATGTCCTTGCCCCATTGATAGGTGACAAGTCCAAACTTCAGCTTGTTTTCGATCGATGGCGCATTCAACGCGAATGAAGTCTGGCCAAACGGACCAGCGACAGAGACTGCTCCGCAGGCTGCGACGGATTGAAGAAACGAACGCCGTGATGATGACTTCATGGGAAGCTCCTCTGGTGCGGGATAGACTGCCGAGCTGTCACGCTGCGTGGATGTACTAAAGGGCTAACGCCGCGCCGCTCGCCGGACTGATCCCGGCGCCAAAGAGTGTATGCGGAGTTTTGCCAGGTCTCCATTCAATTCCGCCGGCAGTGGATCGAGTCACAAGAACCAGCCGCGAGGTCATAGCCACGAGTCTTTTCCCTGTGTTTTTCTCGCACTCACCCGCAGCTGACGCTTTGCGGCTCACAATATCAATGGCCCGTCAGCCTGCGGCGAGCTTCACGGGCCAGTTGTTCGGCCTTTTCAGCAGTCTGAGCCGTGGCCGTGATGTGGCCCATTTTTCGACCGATGCGAGGCTCGGCTTTTCCGTACATGTGGACGTGCACCTGTGGCAACTGGAAGACGGAACGCCATCGTTCGGGAGTTGCGTTCATCAAGTGGTCGCCCAGCAGATTGATCATCGCCGCAGGAGCCTGTGCAGAAACATCCCCGGAAGGCAGCCCACTCACCGCGCGGAACTGTTGTTCGAACTGGCTGCTTTGACAGGCGTCGATTGTCAGATGTCCGCTGTTATGAGGCCTTGGGGCGATCTCGTTGACCAACAGGCGTCCATCCGTCGTCGCGAAGAATTCCACACACAACACACCGATGACGTTAAAGTGCTCAAGAATCGCTCGCGCCATTTCTACGGCTTCGCGGGCCTGCTGTTGCTGAACCAGCGTCGACGGGCTGATAGACAAATCGAGGATGTGATGGACGTGATAATTGAAAACAGGCGAAAAGAAGGAACATGTGCCGTCGGCGAAACGAGACGCTACGATCGACAGTTCGAATGAAAATTCCACGACCTTCTCAACGATGGCTTCGGCAACGTTGAACTGGCTCCATAGCTTTTCAAAGTCTGTTCCAGGGCGAACGCGAGCCTGGCCTTTCCCGTCGTAACCGAGTGTCACAGTTTTCAGGATAGCGTCGCCTCCAAAGTTGCTCACCGCGGATCGCAAGTCGGCTGCCGACCGCACGCTCACAAAGTCAGCCGTGGGGATCCCGATGCTCCGCAGCGACGTCTTCTCCAGCAAGCGATGTTGCGACGCACGCAGCAGTTCGGGGCCTGGGAAGACCGGCACATGCTGGAGAAGAAACTCCACGGTTGGCACCGGGATGTTCTCCTGCTCGTAGGTCACGACGTCGACGGCTTCTGCAAATTTCCGGAGTTGCGATTCGTCATCCATGGCCGCGTCGAAGCTGAAGTCGCTGACCTGGCCGGCGGGCGAATTCGCGGGATCGCCAAACACGACGACTCGATAGCCACGCTGTCGAGCGGCGATCGCGAACATGCGGCCAAGCTGGCCTCCCCCCAGCATTCCAAGAGTTGACCCAGGTGCAAGAATGCGAGCAGCGTTAGTCATTGGTCGACAAAGGTGCCTGAAAGAGAATCTGTTGGAACCATGAGCATCACATGGGTTTTCGACGGGGATGTGACCGAGAAGGCGCCAACTTGTCAAGTACCTCATTCATCATTGCAGCCAGAAGATGGCATGAGGGAATCGATTGACCTCGGTTTTTTGAGATCTGAGACACGCCGTACGGATTGAACAACAATTGGCAACCGCATCGGCGGTGCTCAGAGGGCTGTTCTTCGAGCTGCCGAAATTGAGGTCTGCCTTTGGAAAGTGAGCGACATTAATGCACTGCACGCGAAGCATAAGTCTGGGCGGCAAAAGGCACATCTTTTGCAAACGTCTGAAATCGGCTGCAACCTGCTTGACGCGAAACCAGTAGCGGTCAAGATTTTGAAACGACGCCTCAGTGCGAGCTGGAGACGATGCTTTTCAGCCTGATTTTGCGTTTTCATGAACCGAGGACATGATGCGGAATTTGTCCGAACCAGGCTGGCGAATTTCGCCGGCCGATGTGGAACGAGTCGTGCCGTTCGAGCTTTTGCTGGATAGAATAGCCGACGATCGTACCTCCGCGTGGATTGAATGCCGGCGAACGCTCCACGCAAATCCAGAGCCGAGCGGCGAGGAACTTGGAACCACCAAACTCATCTCCGCGCGATTGAAAACACTCGGAATGAAGCCGCAGATTGCAAAGCGAGGCGTCGGCGTTGTCAGTGATTTGGTTCTCGGATCACCCAGCCTTGACTCACCGTTGATTGCCGTGCGAGCGGACATTGACGCACTTAGAATGCAGGACCGGAAATCGGTGCCATATGCGTCCGCGAGCTCGGGCGTTGCTCATGCTTGTGGCCATGATGCTCATACAACCGTTGTACTGGCAGTCGCCGAGCTTCTGACGACTTTAGCAAAGAGGCTTCCTGAATCAGAGGTTCCTTCGGCAAGAATTCGATTCATCTTTCAGGCCGCAGAAGAGACAGCTCAGGGCGCAGCGTGGATGGTGTCGGACGGAGCATTGGACGGCGTATCGGCAATTCTGGGCTTGCACGTCGACCCCGCGATTGCGGTTGGGAAAGTCGGGATTCGCTACGGAGTTCTGACGGCTCAGGTGGACGAAGTCGCGATCTCCGTTCATGGCAAAGGAGGCCATGCTGCAAGGCCTCAGCACACAACCGATCCGCTTGGCGGGGCCGCGATGCTGGTTTCAGCGTTGTATCAATCGGTGCCCCGGCGTTCGGATTCGTTGTATCCCACGGTGTTTACCATGGGGTCAATTCATGGTGGCACGGCTTCCAACGTCATTCCCGATCGTGTTGAGATTCTTGGTACGCTGCGATCGACCGATCGAACCAATCGGCAGGCAGTGATGGACAGCATTCAACGCACGTGCACCGGCATTGCAGCGGCGACGGGAAACAGCATCGAGGTGATGTTCAGAAGCCCGCTCGGATCGGTTGTGAATGACGTGACGGTGACTTCAGCCTACGAAGCGGCTGCGATTCAGGTGCTTGGTGGACAGAATCTTGTGCTGATCGACAAGCCGAGCATGGGAGGTGAAGACTTTGCTGTTTACCTCGACCATGTTCGCGGTGCCCAGTTTCGGCTGGGCTGCGCAGGGGGCAACGGAGATTGGCCTTTGTTGCATTCGCCGATTTTCGACGTCGATGAGAAGGCCATTCCGATCGGGGCGCGAATCGTCGCCCGAACGGCGCTGCTGCTTTCGCTCATGTCACCCGACTAACGAGTGACGTGTTCTGGTTTTGGAAACCTCCTGTTGGCGATGAACCAACACGAAGATCTCTTCAGTTTGAATTGTACGGGAAAGATCCACCATGACGGTGATGCGATTCACTCCGAACGCAAGTCCAACGATCGGTGTGGAAATAGAACTTCAGTTGATTGATGAGAAGAGTCTCGCCCTTTGCAGTTGTATCGATCAACTGCTGAACGCGTTACCTGCGCATCTGCACGATTCGGTGAAGGCCGAGCTGATGCAGTGTTACGTGGAGATCAACACTCGAATCTGCCGCACGGTGCGCGAAGCATCCGATGATCTGCGAGGCAAGCTCGGCGAGCTGGAGTCCATCATACATCCGATGGGAATTCGATTGTTGTGGGCGGGCACGCACCCGTTTTCCTCGTGGCGTCATCAGAAGATCACTGTCCATGAGCGTTATCATCGTCTGGTAACTTTGATGGAAGACATTGTTCGGCGTCTGGTGACGTTTGGACTGCACGTTCACATCGGAGTCGATTCCGGTGACAAGGCTGTAATGATCTGCGATCGCATGCTGCATCATCTGCCATTGCTGCTGGCTCTGTCTGCAAATTCGCCGTTTTGGGAAGGTCGCAGCACCGGGCTGCAGTCCAATCGATCGAAGATCATGGAAGGACTGCCGACGGCCGGCCTACCATATCAAATGCGAAATTGGAGCGAGTATGTTTGGCTTGTGAAGCATCTGATGGATACCGGATTCATCAATTCGATTCGCGAAATCTGGTGGGACATTCGTCCGCATCATCATTTCGGAACGGTGGAAGTTCGAGTCTGCGATGTGCCGCCCAATCTGGAACACGCGATGGCTCTGACGGCACTGATTCAGTGTCTGGTGCACACGATCTCAAATGACATCGACGAAGGGACGTTCCTTCCCGAGTACCATCCGATGATGGTGGAACAAAACAAGTGGCGAGCGACTCGTTATGGCGCAGATGCTTCGCTGGTGAGTTCGAAAGACTTCCAGCAGCGGTCTGTGCCTCAGCTTGTGGACGAACTGGTACAGCGACTCACACCGACCGCCATCGAATTGAACTGTCTGGCAGAACTTCAGTCAGTCCAGATGCTGCCAATGGCAAGTGGCGCTCGACGTCAGACGGAAATCTACGAAGCGACCGGAAATCGCCGCAAGGTAGTCGAAAAGATGCTGGAAGTGCCGGCATGGAGTTAGTTCCCTTGAACCAGATATCGCGTTCCGGCTGATGCTTGAGAATGACACGGGCTAGCGAACAGGTTGCAGCCCCGTCGGAATTTGCCGTTTCATTGTGACAATTGCGAAAGTTGTGCGTCGACCCAATCGTGAGCGGATCGCCACAGATGAGTGCCGAGCGAACCGCGAGGCAGGCCAAGAGTTGCAGTCCCGCGTTCGCCACAACGCAATCGATCGGCCGCATCGGATGGAAGTTGAACAATGGCGGTGAAGCGATGCTCGGTCAACCGAAGACGTTCATCGGACTCTGTCTTCTCCGACTTTTCGACCTCAGAAACCGGCAGTGGCCCCCCGTTGGTCGCCGCTAAAGCCGCGTGAGGAATCTTGCGGCTGGCGCGAGGATTGACTCGAACAAGAGTTCCAGTGAATGCTGGATGTGTCCCGATCCGAACTTGGAGCTGACGGCCAATCAAAGACGTGGATATTCCGAGTTCTCGCTGACCGACAGACAGTTGAACTTCCTTTTCGTTATCAAGGCCGATCGTCAAAAGCTCCATTCCGGCCTTAGCAAAAGTCCCGTTTAAAGAACGCAAGTCACGCCCCGCAACGCGACCTGCTCGGCCGGATCGCAGTTGCAGACCGTTGACCTGCTTTTGGCACTCGGCAAGCTGAGTTGAGAGTGACTTGAGATTCGCCTGAGCAACGCTTATCGCGCCTGAATCGTGGTCGTGAGAGGCGGTCTGCAGTCGCAGTTCTTCCTGTTCGACCTGCTTCTGCAAGTCGAGAAGTCGCGCCGTTACTTCGTCGTTTCGAAGCGATATCAACAGATCTCCTTCGACCACAGGCTTCCCATTCTCAACGTGAACCGACTCAACAAATCCGGGCGATACGGCACGTACGACTTCGCCATCGGTGAAATCGACGATCCCCGGCGCTGTCGTCATGACGGGTGCCGGCAGACCCAACAGTCCCGCCAGTATGACAGCGATGGCAATACCGCTCACTAACGACGCACGCAGCAGTCGTTCGGGATGCTGCAGCCATAATCGCCATGCAGATGTAAGCACCTTCCAAAGCGGAGCTCCAAACCACATCACCACGCCAACGGCGGCCAGAGCAATCCCGGCACCTCGAAAGAGCACAGAAGCTGTGATTAGCAGCGACAAACAAACCAGCATTCGCCAGACCGCGGCGGCGACTCCGTAGGCCAGAAGGATCCACCATTTCCGTCCGATGACGGTCGGGGCTGCACCGAACTCGCCGAAGAAGATTCGATTTCCCAGACTCTGAAGAATTGAGCTTGCCTGACTACTGAGGTTTGGCACCTGCAGCAGGTCAGAGAACACGTAGTATCCGTCAAACTTCATCAACGGATTCAGGTTGAACAGGACCGTCGAAAGGCTTGCCATAACGATCACGTTCTGCAGCAGATGGCGAACGAGTGGGGATTCGCTCTGACTCCACACAATCGCGGCGATCGATGCGATCACCAGTTCGACATAAACGCCCGCCATCGCCGTGTGAATCCGCTGCCAGCGAGATCGAAACGACCAGCTGGATGAGGCGTCGACGTAGGCGAGCGGGGCCAAAAACGCCAGCACAATCCCCGTTTCGCGAATGTTCCCGCCATAGCGCTGACAAACCAGGCCATGTCCAAGTTCATGAAAGAACTTCAGGCCAATCCATGCCCCCAACAACCAAAGCCAGTTTTCTCTCGCGATTACGTTTGCCGATGAAGCGCTGAACTGATCCCAGTGGCTTCCCAGCATCAGTCCCGCGACGCTCATCAGCAGAATGGAAGCTATCGTCGCCGGGGCGAAAAAAATCCATCCCAGAACCGGATTGATCGCCTGAAGTAGAGCCTCGGGTCGACCAAGTGGCAGCTTCATCCACAACGGATTCAGTTTCTTCCAGAATGCATCCGGGGTGGCGGCGGAGCGAACGGATGAAAGGGCTCCGGATGCCGATGTATCAGCGTCAGCAAACGCGGCAAGTCCATTGTCAAGCAACCATGAATAGATCGCCATGGCCTGCGTTTGATTCAGCGCGTCAGTCTTGAGTTTCTGCGATGCCACGGCCAGAGCTTCAGAAAACGTCGTGCGGCCGTCCAGCAGCGATACAAAGACGTATTCAGGATAACCGATCCGAAAATACTCGGCCGTCGTTTTGACCTCGATGTGATAGAAGGAGGTCCCGTCATAAATTTGAGGGACGAACAAAAGATCGTCGCGAAGCTTAAGCCGCGTACGGCTTAGTTCGACGGTGGAGATATCGGGTATTCCTCGCATGTCACCACCCCAGCCATCCCAGCAACCAGGCTGCCGGTTTGTGGAACAGATTCCATCCGAGCGCGTGTCGACCGGCATTGATTTTTGCCGAGCCTCTCATGCCGGGACGCAGAATCGCTTCGGGGTTGGCAATGTCGGCTTCGGCCACGAAGACGTTTTCGCCGTCCCGCACTTCAGCGCGAGGGTGAATCGTGCGGATCGTCGCTTCAATCGACTCTTCGGGAACGGCATCCAACTGGATTCGCAATGGCATTCCGGTGGTAATGTGGCGTACGTCATCTTCTGGAATGCACAGTTCAACGACCATGGTATCCAGAGGTGCAATTTCGAAGAGCGTCTGGCCCATTTCCAAAGGCACACCCTCTGCCTCACGATGGTCGCCGCTGACGACGATGCCATCCGCCGGGCTTCGAATCTCCAGGCTGGTGTCACGGTGACTCAGCAGAGCCGCCCGCTGTTCGAGTCGCTGGATCTCGTGCCCGGAAATTGCAGCGTTACCGAACTCGCGATTGCTGAGTTGTGTATTCCGTTCCTTGGTGGCCTTGTTCAAATTTGCCTGAACTTCGGCAAGCTCCCAGCGGATCTCGCGGCCATCCATTCGAGCCAAAAGTTGGTTCTTTGTGACGACATCTCCGGGCTCGACAAGACACTCTTCCAGCGGCCCGGCAAACGGCGCCGCGGCGTAGTGACGTTCAACCGGCTGCAGTTCAAGAGACGCTCGAACTCCGTATGTGAACGGAAGCAGCATTACGACTGAAACTCCGGATGCAACCCAGCCCGCGATCATCAATCGCGACTTCGACAAAGACTTTCGAGTCCAATGAATCACCTGCAGAATCCGACTGTCCGCCAGCTTCTGCAGAATGGAAAAACAACCTGCGAATGCACCAGAACCAGAACGCAGAAAGCGTTCGGTTTCACGAACCCGTGTGTTGGGGTCAACCACTTCGGTCGTTTCGCTACGCCCAGAGTTCGTGGCGGAAAATGCAACGAGCACGCATCCGACTGCGGATCCTGTTTCCGTCTGCACTGGAGCACTTACCACAGTGTTCGCAAAGCCTGATTCAACAAGTTGCTGATGAGACAGCAAGGCATGTCGGTTGTCAGCGTCCAGAACTGGCCAGACTCCAACGGACGACCGGATGAGCGATTCCTGAAGCACCGACTCAACCAGCTGTGTTTCCTGAGCGAATGAATCGACGACAGCGCCGCCCGAGATCGCAGTGACGCGGCAGTCGGTTGATCCCTGTCGGCATAAGCCAACGACCACTTTGTCCGCGTTTAAATGCTTCTGCAGGGAATCGGCAAGACGCTGACATGCGGTGTCCACATTGTCCGACGCCTGCACGTGCGAAACCAGTTCGATCAACGCGGCAACAGTCTGGGAATCTTCCATTGCCTGCGAGCCCACTCGTGCGGTCGCCCATTCGCCGATGAACGAAGAGAGCATCAGCAGCGAGGTTGCGGCTACGGAGTCACGCGGCTGGCCACCGATCTCGGTCGAAGTGTCGACTATCGCCAGAAGGCAATTTCCCGTCAGACCCGGAATCGGAGCCGACAGCATTCGTAGCGACGGTGAAACAGAGTAGCCGAGAATCTCGCTTCTGCGAGTCGCTTCGGTGGCGGCAACTCTAAGCTGAAGCTTGAGTGGTCCAGAGATTCCGTCAACCGGGGCCAGCAACCCTTCCAGTCGGTCGGTCTGGCCAATGTGCGCACCGGCCGGATGATACCACGCCAGGAGTGTGGGGCCGCATACTTCGACAAGCAGCGAGATCGCCGCGCTCTGGACTTCCGTCAGTTCTTTGGCCGCCAATACTCGTCGACGCGTCGCAACCAGAGTTCCTGCCGGATGCAGTTGTTCCTGGTGTCGAACATTGGGCGACAATTCTGACGCTCCAGAAGTGATTACCTCGGCGGCGTCAGAGATGTCGATTCGTTCTTGAGCCAGCAGCGGTTTCATGGTTCTCGGTGTGCAATCGGAGTCGATGGCTGCGATGTTGGATTGGGAGTTGTCGATGGTTGTGGATCGAGGAGCAGGATAGTCTTTTCGCCACTCTGAAACTGATTGTTCGAGTTTGGAAGTCGCACTTTCACTCGTACTGACGAGTTCGATGTGTCCGATGTCGGTGAGACGTACTCGATCGTGCCTTCGACGGTTTCCGTTCGATCACCGATCTGAAGCATCACGACCTGGTCTCGAGTCACTTCATTTCGCTGTGCCAGCGGCACCGAGAAGACGATCAACATGGGGTCAAGTTGCACGACTCGAGCGATCGTTGGGTCGGAAGGCGACACAAATTCGCCAGGCTCCCGGGACAGATCTGTCACAACGCCGTCCAGGGGAGCCCGTACGATTCGCTGTTCAAGCTGCGCCTCAATCCGGCGATATTCCAACTGCTTGACTTCCATATCTTCCCGAACCGAAAGCAATCGAGACTCGGCAACCTTGAGTTCGGTTTCCATGCGATCAACTTCCTGCTGACTTGCATGGTTGCGATCTCGCAATTGAATCAGTTTTTTCAGTTCGATTTGCTTCATGTCCAAATCTGCCTGAGCGGACGCCAACAGGCCTTTCGCATCCATACTGCGCCGAGCGACATCCAGAGTGGCTCGCAGAACTTTGTCGTCCATGACGGCGATCACGTCACCCTTTTGAACAACATCCCCTTCCTTGAGTTTTAGATCAGACAGGGTGCCCATTTCTGACGCGGCGACTGCGACATCTCGGTAAGGCTCCGTAAATGCTTCGATGCCGGAACCCGTCTTGCCAACCGTTGATTCGGGACTCTTGCTGGCCGAAACAGGAACCGCATTTCCCATCACCTGTCGGGTGGATTCGGAGCGAGGTTCTGCGGGCCGTGTGCTGGGGACCGCTGTTTTTGCGGCCACCGCAGGACGTGGAGCCGCTGAAGGGCTTTCTGTAAACGTTGTGACCGCGTACACGCCCACAGGTACAACCACAGCCAGCAGAGTTAATAAAGCGTTTCTTGACACCATAACGCACCTGAAGTCTATCGTCGATGCAGAAAACAATGCTGAAGCGACAGAGCCGCTCACGTGAGTTCGTGGTCCCCGTTGGGCCAAATCACAGCCCGACGGTTCACAAGTCACAATGCAAGATCACTCTGTCGTTCAAGCGCTGCCGAGTTGCGAAAAGGCAACACGTCCCGTGGAAACTAGGCCACAGAAACGGAGACTGCTGAATGAATTCAACGGGGTTCCTATTCTCCGCGTGATGCCGTGACGAACAGGCCAACATGCCCGATGATGACGATTATGCGGGCGACTCAGACGTCGAAACAACCGCCGGGTACTCAGTCGAGGCTCAAACGGCCAACTGGACTTTAGGCTCATCGACTTCGCAATTGAAAGCCGTGGGCATGAGTAAGTCAAGAGGTCAACTCATGCTGACTACAGTCGCTCATCGACGTTGCACCACGCGTAGTTTGCGTTTGGAACGATGCGACACTTTTTCACGGAAGCGACCAGTCGCTGCAGTTCTGCGGCATCGGCGATCGGAATCATTCCCAGTTCTTCCACAACGTCGGGGTTCAGACCGCTCAGAAGGTAGACGCGTGCTCGACGAAGTGCTTGAATAAGCTGAGTGATCTCAACGCTGTCATGAGTCGGTTCTCGCCGCAGAGGCTTCAGCAAATCCTCGGGCTCCTGAGATCGTCTCATCATGGTCGCCGCCGGGCCTTCGGGAACGCAAAGATCGGCCACCACAATAATTCGACCGCCTTGACTGACGAGATTGGTTGCATGTTCAAGTGCAAGTCCCAACTGTCGCCAACCGAACGCCGCTCCGCCGGGAATTGACAGCACAACGCCATCGGCCGATTCATCGGCCGAATATCGCCAGATCTGATTGACAAGCTCCCGTCCGTGATTCATGACGTCGTCGGGAAGCCCCGCCAGAATTGCCGATGGAGCCTCAGCGGAACCCGGAACGACCTGGACGGTGAATTGTGTTCCCAGCAGCCAGCCAACCTCATTAACTAGTTCACGATAGGGCCGTTGCTGCTCAGGCGTCAGCTCGGGATGCCCCTGTGCTCTCGCCGCATTGACCGTGGCCAGGTCGGAGAACGCCGGATACAGACAGCTCGATGTCCCTCGGTAGCCCAACAAACTGTCGAAGGCAATCATCCCCACAGTGACGATCATGTCGGCATCGGACAGCAGACGATTCAAATAAATGCGATCCCCGTTTGCTGAGCTCGCAATATAGCTGATCTGAGTCTGGTCTGCCGGGTTATGCACAGCCACAGTGATCTGCTGCTGGATATGGATGGGCAGCAGTTCGCGAAACCACGACCAGTCCTGACCGCTTGAATCTTCAGGAAGAAGCAGAACGAGCGAAACGCCGCCATCCGGAACGCTTTGGAGCTGTTCCCAAACGGCCGCCACGATCTCGGCAACGAATGGAGTCTCCAGATCGACAGCAATGACCACGTTGTCCCCAGGAACCACACATTGAACCAGTTCCGGAAAACCAAGCGGCTCACTCATGGCTCGACGGCATTGCTCGACGGCGTTCGAAAGCACGGCTGGAAGTTGAATCAACGACTTACTTCCCGGCATTTCGAGAGATGCAAGAATTGACCCGCTGGAAAGTCTGTGAGACGGAGCTGTTGTCATGAGAACTGTTCTAAATCCAAATCGCGTCAAGCGACAATCATGTTATTCGTTGGTCAGTACAATCTTCGAAACGATGCGGTCGATTGCATAGTTGTGAGACCCGTTTAGCAATCCGATCGGAGAGATTCTACCGCCAGTCACCGATGAGTTCTCGCCCGAAGTGGAACGAATCAGAATTCCGAGTTCCTGTCGACTCCCCGAGCGTTTTCCAAAGGCCGCCACCATGCCTCAGCCCTGACCTCCCAGTGGCGAGAAATCCGGGCTCGCGTTGAATGCGTGCATCGCTCTTTGGCCGTTCGCAGCTACCATCTCACGCTCGGAGCGCGACGCCGTCGAGATGAACCTGAGGCTTTTGTAGGGTTTTCCGTCAAGCATTCATGAAAATCCGGGATCGCATTATTTGGCAGACAGGATCGACGACACTGATCATCGCATCAGTGCTGCTGCTGATTTGCCCCCTACTTATTCCTCTGCCGTTTGTTCCTCCTTGCCCAAATGTGGGTGAAATGGATCTATCGCAGCCTTTCCCGTGCCAAAATCGTCCGTGCGGCTGTCGTTCAGCTAATCAATGCTTGAGGACGTGCTGCTGCTTCAGTGATCGTCAGAAAATGACCTGGGCAAAAAATAACACTCGTCGATGTGCCTCATTTCGTCGTGCCTGCCGCAGAGAAGGAAATCGCAGATACGAAGAGAATCTCAAAAAAGGCGTGCGAGCAGTGTGGGGCTCCGGGAAGTGTTGGCACAACTGACCGCAACTGCAAACCAACGACAGATCCGAACGTAGTTTTGAATTCAGGCGTGGTTGCGAAGATCGCAAAGTGGCTCGGCGTTGCGTTCTTTTCTCGCGAAATGGGGCATGAATCTGAGGTCAGTGCGGCATCCGTCGCTGACCTCATCAACCCTACGACATCGCACGAAACCCAGTCTGTGGCTCCGGTGGGCGTGTCGTTGAAAGGGGTCCTTGCTATCTCTGCAGCAGAATGTTCTGGCCAGGGACCGCTCTGGTTCTGTCTGCCACTGACTGTTCTTCCCGACCATCCCGCAGTTTCTAACCTGAACGCCGAGGTTGAAGCAGAAACACTGACGGTCGAGTCCGAGCGATTGCGGAAGTCATCGCTCGCGCCTCCCTTGTCGCCGCCAAAGATTGTCTGAGCATTTCTGCACTTGACGACTGCTACCGTTCGCTGGGCGACCGTCGCAAGTCCTCGATGCGTGCCGTGTTGCCGACATTTGCCGAATCGTGCGGCCTGAGTTGGCACGCTTATCCGGACTGAGGCTCGCTCTCCACAAAGCTGCTTTTGTGCTCGTGGTGAGCGTGCCAGCATGGGCTGCCGGTTTCTGCATTCAGTGGCCAATGATCTTGCGACGCATTCGTCGGAACGATTGACCTCTCCGCGATCTGAAAGCGGGTGATCAAACGCACGTTTGTGTTTTGATCACGCTTTCATCGCCCCATCGTCTTCAAGACGAGCTGGCAATGCTGCATCGGTGCGCGTGGCTAGTGGCTACGAGGTTTTGATTTCTGAGGGATCGACGGGCCCTATCAACAGCCTCCCAAACGAAACGTCAATAGAAAAAGACCCGGCAAGCATGGGGCTTGCCGAGTCCTTGAAGGAGGAACTGTTTGCGAGCATTAGCGGCGAACCGTGCGGGTTCGGTTCACCACAAAAAATCAATGGGCTAGTCGAGTATGTTTGACAACGACGACAGCCGAAATCCGCCAAGCAGTCCCTGCTTTTGAGCGACCACCGGACGAACAACGTGTTGTCCGTTTGGAGTTGAATACTGAGGCCCTGAGTAAGAGTAGATGTGCTCGGAGTTGTAACCGTTGTTGCAGGTCTGGCACGACTGGCAAGGCTGCTGATAGCCACCATGATGACGTCCGAAGCAGCCGCCACCTGAACAGCCACGAGTGTGGAAGTTCGACGGCATTGGAACGCCTGGAATCATGCCTGGTCGACTCTGCCATGTTGGAACTTTGGTGTAGCTGTATCCCAACTGAGTCGTATCCGTTGGCTGGTAGACCTGTGGATAGATGGCCACAAAGCCACCGCCTGGATTGCCGTACCACGCCTGTGGATGATACGAACCGTACCATGCTCCGTCGTAGTTGACTGGGTTGTGGACTGGAGGAGCCCAGCCCGAATCCGGATAGGCCTTTGTCGCACAGAATCGTCCCATGCAGGTGTTACCCATGCGAGGCTGAGCGCAAAATTCGCCCATGCGACCCGTCACTCGGTTGCGATTGCAACCGTTGCACTGGCCACCTGACATACAGCTGTTGCACTGGTTCCAGTCGCTCGACTGGTAACCAACGTAGCTGCCGCCGCTGCCGTTGCAGTCACACTGGCCCGACTGACCAAAGGCCGCGCCTCCGGTCACAAGAATGGCGATACTCGCCAGAATACCTGTTGACGCGTGTTTCATGAGTTCCTTCTCCAGAGATCCAGAGAGCTTTTTGATTTCGGGACGTCGGGATGAAACCATCACGACCTTTGTGGGTTGATCGGAAGCCCGTCGCTCTGATGCGGTAGAGCGACGGGCGATCCTCGCTGCAGTGACTTTGAGTAAGTGCGGCTCGAGCACTCAGACGGCCCGAGGCGAAGGACAAATTACCAGCTCTGATGATTCAACTGCTGAGGAGCCGTCATGGGATTGTAGTTTCCTATGGTTGTCACTCGGCTAGCAGGAATTCCTGAGCTGTAGTTGTAGGCGTGATTCACGTTTGGGGCCAGAGGCACGCTCATTGGCATGTTGTAACCCTGAGCCGCGTAGATCTGTCCATCGCGTGGATCCATGTAGCCCGGCTGATCGGCGTAGGTCATATGATACTTGCCGATTGGTGGACATCCCTGACCGCAGCAGCCCGATGGAATCATCCATCCGAACAGCTTGTTCGACAGGCGAGCGTTCTTGTTGCGGAAGCTCATTGAGTTGCCATGCCAGAAATCTCGACAGGCTGAGCCTGTTCCGGAATCCATCGGCTTGGCGAAGAGTGTCACGTCCGTGTTGTAGTTTGACCCGCGGCCCTTTTTGCCACGGCATTGGCATGGGCTGCTACCGCAGCCGCTGCACCAGCAGGAAGGCATCCCGTTGGTGTCGGTCCCGGCAAAGCAAGTGTTGCAATCCATCGGAGTGTAACAACTGCCGTTGTAGCCGCTTCCCGTGTTACAGGAATCACAACCCTGTTCGCCACAGGAACCCTGTGATAAACCGACTTGCTGGACCGCGGAGGACGAGCCGCTCATCCGCACAACACCCTCGCCAGTGGCGGATGTTGACGATGAGGCTGATCGATCGGACATTCGCACAACACCATCACCAGCCAGGGAAACCCCGGCTGCCACGATTGCACAGAGTGCGGCCGTGCTGCGGAAAAAGGCCTTTGAGGAAATCATATCTGTTCCACCTGGTCAAAATTTGAAGTGTGCTGAAGTCGGCTGTTCCGCCGTCGATGACACATTGCCGTTGCGAGTGTCACAAGTTGTCACTGCGGAAGCCTCTCATCAAACAGGC
>JANMEV010000109.1:0-3853 GCA_031377305.1 Planctomycetota bacterium
TCAGTAAACGAAGTCGGCGGCATTGGATTCAAGGCGGTTTTTGCAGGAGATCTCAGCGGCGTGCGAATCGTCGATGAGCCTCTGCTGCAGAAGATGGAAGCTCTGTCGGACATTGCTCCAGCTCATAACCCGCCATACGTGCGGGCGATGAGACAACTGCAGCAGGCGTTTCCGCAGATTCCTCTGGTGGCGGCATTGGAAACGGGCTTTCATGAAACGATCCCGTTCGAACATCGAGCTTACGCGGTTCCGTACGAATGGTACACGGACTTTGAAATTCGCCGCTGGGGATTTCACGGTGCCAGCCATCGCTTCATCGCTGGTCGTATCGCGCAGATTGTAGCTGCCGAAAAGGGGTCAGACCCTGAAACGCAAAAGGGTCAGACCCCTTTTCAGGGTCTGAAGGTCATCAGTTGCCATCTCGGTGGCAGCGCGTCGATCTGTGCGATTCGCAATGGTGAAAGTTTTGCCGCTTCGATGGGCATGAGTCCTCAGGGAGGCCTGCCGAACAACAATCGAGTTGGCGATTTCGATGCTTATGCGATTCCCGTGATCATGAAACGAACGGGGCTGACGTTCGAACAGGTTCTGACGGAGATGTCTTCGAAGGGCGGTCTGCTGGGAATCAGTGGACTCAGCGGTGACTGCCGCGACCTGGAAGAAGCATCCGCGAAAGGACATGATCGCGCGGAGAAGGCTCTGAAGCTGTTCGAAGCATCGATCCGGTCTTACGTAGGATCTTACATGGCATTGCTCGGCGGTGCGGATGTGATTGTCTTCACTGGCGGTATCGGTGAAAACAGCGATCGCATTCGAGCAAACGTCTGTCGCAACATGGAATGGGCCGGGGTTGAACTGTGCCCAACCAAAAACGCGGGCGGCAAAGGCGAAGCATGTCTTAGTAAGGACGGCAGCAAGGTTCAGGTCTGGACGGTGCCAACGAATGAAGAACTCGTGGTTGCAAGACAGACGAGAGATGTGCTGACGAAGTGAGTGTTCCGTTTTAAGTGTTCAGTTTGAGAAGGAAGTGTTCAGTTTTCAGTGTTCAGTGAGTCGCGGTCCTGCGTTCCTTCTGAACACTGAACACTGAACACTAAACAAGGACTTTGTCAGATGTTTTTAGCCCGCATCACCGGCAGCCTTGTGGCCACTCACAAAGTTGAGTCGCTTATTGGCCAGAAGCTGTTGCTCGTGGAACCACTGCGGGTCGACGAGAAGGATCAGAAGAGTCTGAAGCCGACTGGTCGTTCATTTGTAGTCGTCGACACCGTCGGAGCTGGCGAAGGCGAAGTTGTATTGTGCGTGCAGGGTTCGAGTGCTCGGTTCACACCGGGGACAAAGGAACTGCCAATCGATGCGGCGATTATTGGAATTGTGGACACGGTGCAGGTGAAGCAGAAGACGGTGTTTAAGGCCGGTGAATAGTCGTTGTTCGCTCCGCGAACGAAACGCAGCGTTTTGTTCGCAGAGCGAACAACGACTCTGGAAAGACTCAATGAATTCAAATCCCTATTCCGTGAGCGAACATCAGACCACAGGTGACCTCCACTCACTTGGGCTGAAGTTTGATCAGCAACTGCGAGTGATGCAGATCATCGCCGTCGCTCTGATGATGAGTGTTATGACATTCTTCCTTGTGGTGTTGGTGATCACTGGTGGAGAAGCTTTCGGTCAGAACGGACCAACTTTGATTACGGTATTTGCTGGAGTGTTCGCCGGAATGATGGTCGTGAGTCACTTGGTTGTACCGACTGTGGTTGCTGGAGCGCAATTGAAAGCATTGAACAATCGTCTTGGCGATGCATCATCGACTCAACCGAAAGCTGATGGATTGGTTCTGATCTATCAGATTCAATTGATCATCGCGCTGGCACTGCTTGAAGGAGCTGCTTTTTTCAACCTGATCGCGTTGATGATTGGCAAACACTTTCTTTCAACTCTGTCGGTAGTGGCTCTTGTTGCCCTGATGATGCTGAAGTTTCCGACGAAGACCAAAGTGTCGTGGTGGGTTCAGGATCGAATGAGAGAGTTACCGTAAACCCGTCGCTCCGACGACGGGAACTGATGTAGGTCATCCCTGCCGGGGAGGACTTCGCGGCGTGCCGCGACCGAGTGTGCAACCGGATCAGTTTTGAAGTCCAATTCGCAGTGCGAAGTTCGCCTGCGGCGAAGGTCATTTCCGGCAGAAAGGACCTACGGGAAGAAACAAATATGCAAGCAACTGCAAACGAACAAACCATCCGCAACATCGTTCAGGAAGTCCTGACGCAACTGACTGCTCGAACCGGCGGTGCGGCAGCTTCCAACGGTTCAACCGGCCCGGACGCTCGCTGGGGAGTATTCAGCACCGTTGATGAAGCGGTCGCGGCCGCTCAGAAGGGTTTTGAAAAACTCAGCCACGCATCATTGGAAGACCGCAAGAAAGCCATCAGCATCGTCAAGCAGATTTGCGACGAGCAGGCTGAAGAGTTGGGCAAGCTTGAATTCGAAGAAACAAAGATCGGTCGACTCGAGCACAAGATCGCCAAACTGAAAGCCATCAAAGATGTGCCGGGGGTTGAGTTCCTGCGAACTGACGCGATCAGCGGCTCACACGGTTTAATGATCACCGAGTACGCTCCGTTTGGAGTCATCGGTGCGATTACTCCGGTAACACATTCACTGCCAACATTGGCTGGCAATTTCGTCAACATGGTCGCGGCCGGAAACACAATCGTTTGCAATCCGCATCCAAGCGGAGCAAAGATTGCCAGCGAAGGCGTGCGTCGCTTCAATAAAGCGATCTTCGCGGCCACTGGTCTTGAGAACCTCGTCAACATCATCGGTACGCCAACTATCGAGACGGCTCAGCAGGTCTTCGATCATCGCGGAGTCAAGATGCTGGTCGTCACCGGCGGTCCTGCGGTTGCTCGAGCAGCTCTGCAGAGCCCGAAGCGAGCGATTGTGGCTGGTCCGGGAAATCCACCGGTGGTCGTCGATGCAACCGCTGACATCGACAACGCAGCGAAGTCAATTGTTGCTGGAGCGGCCTTCGACAACAGTCTGCTGTGCATCAGCGAGAAAGAAGTCTTCGCGGTCAAGGAAATCTTCGACTCATTGATGACAGCCGTTTCGAATCATGGCGGTTATCGACTCAATGCCGCTCAAGTGGCCGCATTCACGGCCAAGGCGTTCGGACCTCCCAAAGAACCGGGTGGGCACTATCAGCTCAACCGCGACTTCATTGGCAAAGATGCAGCCTGGCTGGCGTCGCAAATCGGGCTGAGCGTTCCAGCGAGCACTCTGATTCTGTACGGCGAAACAGACGAGCACAATCCGTTCGTGACTGAAGAACAGATGATGCCGTTTATCCCATTCGTGCGAGCGAACTGCAGCGACCACGCGATCGCTCTGGCGAAGAAATACGAACACGGCTTCGGCCACACGGCAATTATCCATTCTCGCGACGTCCATACCATCACCAAGATGGGCCGCGTGATGAATACAACTCTGTTCGTCAAGAACGGCCCCTGCATGGCAGGACTCGGACTTGGCGGCGAAGGTTACCTGTCATTCTCTATTGCGACTCCAACTGGCGAAGGCGTCACGAACCCAATGACGTTTACTCGTCAGCGACGATGTGTGATGGTGGATGATTTACGAATCATTTAGTTTTCAGTGTTCAGTGTTCAGTAAATCGCATGTGGAACACTGAGATTGGACACGTGAATCAATTTGATGTGATTGAACACTGAACACTTTTAACTGAACACCTCCCATGGCTTTTCTGTCTTTTGAAGATCTGGAGGTTTGGAAGAGGGCGTGCAACCTTGCGGTATTTGTCTATGAGGCACTATCAAAGTCTCGAGAGTTT
>JANMEV010000138.1:0-6342 GCA_031377305.1 Planctomycetota bacterium
CCATCGTTTGCTGGCTGCCTCGGCATACTTCGAATATCCGATCAGCGAAAGAAACAAGAAAAGAGTACTGAGCACGTCTTTCCGCTCTGTAACCCACGCGACGGATTCAACATGTGCGGGATGAATCGCAAACAACAGCGCTGCGCAGAAACTGCGGACACTGTCCTGCCGGGAAACGCGGAGCCAGGTATAGACCAGGATGGAGTTCACAAGATGCAGGAGGACGTTGCTGATGTGCATCGCTCCGGAACTCATCCCGAAGATTTCCACTTCGACCATGTACGAGAGCCACACCAATGGATGCCAGTTCGCCGCATGAAATCGAAAAATGGAGTCCCAGACCCCAGACCAGCACAAGCCGCCTTCGACCAGCTTATTGCGAGAAACATACATCGGATCATCGAAGTTCACGAAATCAAACCACGCTGTCTGCGCGTAGGGAATCAGCGTGAGCACAACCAGCGCTGTCACTGCGGCGATGTCAACAGCCAAAGCTCTTGTCGCAACAGGAACGCTACCGTCGTGACTTATCGACTCCGCGGACGGCCCCGCCACTTTGGCTCGAGCATCTGTTCGATTCACCATCTTTTTTCTTCATCGTGCCTTCAGAAGCCAAATGAAACGCTGCACTGATCCACAGATGGCCGGAAAATCTCGGACTCCTCTCGATGACAGGTGCGACCTTGTACTTCGACAGCGACCAGAACCGAGTTCAACATTGCAAGTACACAACGGAAACAGATCCTCGCTTTTGTCTGAGTGCAATTTCGCATTCATCGATTCCAGTTTTGTGAATGGCCAAAGCTATTGCAAGTCAGCATCGCAGGCATTCGTTCGATTGAGATGCCATCTTCTTTATTGAGCAAAACATCAATTGCCCTGATCAAACGCGATCGCAATTAACCGTATATTCATGAAGTGCTTGAAGCTTATAACGCGACTGCACCACCTGCGGAAAGTTTTTTCGTCCGACGTGCCCTCAGGCTGCAACACGAATCATGCAGAAACGTCGATATGAGATTCCCGTTTGTCGGCATTAAATCCGTGTCTGGCAACCTCGAACCGGTTTTCACACGTTAACAGTGGGATTGATCCCGTCGCTGCCAGCAATTTCAGGAACTAAGTGCTCGTGACGAGCCACGACAAAACAAGTCTAATGAGTCCGAAGAGCCAAACACTTCTCGTCGGCGCTTTGCTCGTAGTCGCCGGATGCCTCAGCTATTGCCGCGTACTCAATGCCGGATTCATCTGGGACGATGACGCCTACGTGACAGCAAATCCGACGCTTCGAACCGCAGGCGGACTTTGGGAAATCTGGACTCGCCCCGGTGCGACGCCTCAATACTACCCGGCAGTTCACACGACGTTCTGGATGGAGTTTCAGCTCTGGGGCGAGAACGCTCGCGGCTATCATTTTGTCAATGTGATCCTGCATCTTTTGACTTCGATCATCCTTGGGAGCATCCTGATCCGACTCGGGATACGAATCGCATGGCCGGCCGCTTTTCTGTTCGCGCTGCACCCCATTCAGGTGGAATCCGTCGCGTGGATCACAGAGCGAAAAAATGTGCTCTCCGGATTGTTCTACTGCCTGAGTGCGCTCGCGATGCTTCAGTGGCGTTTTCCTGCGTCGCCACGGACGTCGTATACGACGGCCGTTCGTTCGCTGCCGAGTCCGATTCTCTATTGGGCCGCGTTTGCGCTGTTCCTTTTGGCCTTGCTGAGCAAGACCACAACCTGCGTCCTGCCGGCCGTCGCGCTGGTGGTGATTTGGTGGAAAACGGGCCAAGTCAATCAAAAGGATGTCGCGACTTTCATCCCGTTTTTCGTCTGTGGCATTGCATTCGGACTGATGACCGCCTGGATGGAAAAATGGCGTGTGGGCGCTGTCGGCGAGGAGTTCTCGCTGAACTGGCTTCAACGGTGTCTTGTGGCAACACATGCCTTGTGCTTCTACATCTGGAAGGCCGTGCTTCCGCGGAATCTGACCTTCATCTATCCTCGGTGGGACTTCAACTCCTTGAATGGGTGGCAGATCGGGGCTCCCATATTGTGTGTCTTCGCAACGATTGTGCTTTTGCAACTCGCACGGCGCGGTCAGCGAGGACCGCTGGCCGCTGGAATGCTGTACGCAGGCTGTCTTTTTCCGGCGTTGGGATTCTTCAACGTCTATCCCATGCGGTACTCCTTTGTCGCAGACCATTTCTCGTATTTGTCGATGATGCCGCTGCTAACCGGCGTCGCGTGGTTGGTTTTCGAATTTGCTGCGAACAAAGTGCGGGCGTTCCAGGATTCTTCGGCGGCGGCCGTTTCACAAAACTCTTCGCCGCTCCCTCAGAAAGTCGTTCCCCTTCAGATTTCGTGCCTTGTGATCGCAGCCGTCTGCATTCCGCTCACGTTCATGCAAACGGGCATGTATCGCGATCTGGAAACGCTTTGGCGAACAACACTGGAACGAAACCCTACCGCATGGATGGCTCATCACAATCTTGGAAAACTACTTGAGGAAAAAAGTGAACCGCAGGAAGCTCTGGAACACTATCTGAGTGCCATCGAGCTTAATCCCAATCACGTTCAGGCGATGAACAATGCCGGACTGCTTCAGATCAAGGCAGGACAATTTGCCGATGCTGAGGCCTTGCTTCGAAAAGCCATCGAACGTGAATCACGCTTCGATCTGGCTCACAACAACTTGGCCATAGCGCTCGTACGTCAGGGACGATTGGAGGAAGCGCTCGCTGAATTCGATCTGGCGATCGCGATCAACCGGAAATATGAAAACGCACGAATCAATCGGGCCGCGGTGATCAATGCCCTTCAAGCCAACAAATAGCGAACTGAGAAAACGGCTGAAATCTTCACGATTTCTTCATGCTCGTAAGTTGAAATGTTGATTTGGTTTGCTGGCACAAGTTCCGGATGTAAGCCGTATCGCGCTAGTGATCTGTTGACTGAGCGAGCGGCAAAGCACTGGCTGCAGTTCAATGTTGGAAAAGTAAAGGGAAAACACCCGCGGCTAGCGCCTTGCGGCGGAGATTTGTAACGCCGCTCTATTGGATCCATGGATGGCGGCCACGATGCCAGCAGGCTGACAGTTGCCGGCATAAACGAAAATCGTCTCTGTGTGGACTTTATCGGCAATGAGCAACTGGATCGTGATTCCAGCATACAACGAAGCGCTTCGGCTACCGAAAGTTCTCCGAGGCTTGCGTGAACGTTGTAGCAGCATCGTTGTCGTCGACGATGGCTCTAGCGATCAGACAGCCGCGGCGGCTTTGGGAAACGGCGCTATCGTGCTTCGTCATTTGATCAACCGCGGCCAGGGTGCGGCGTTGAGAACCGGATTGCAGTTCGCTCTGGAACGAGGCGCGACGCAGATCATCACTTTTGATGCCGATGGTCAGCATCAGGCTGAGGACATTTCCGCACTCCTCGAAACTCTTCGAACTGAACAAGCCGATTTGGTTGTGGGATCGCGTTTTCTGGGCTCGGCACCGGGAATTCCCCTGCATCGCTGGTTGACTCTGAAACTGGCCGTCATTTTCACTCGATTGACCACGGGACTGAAGCTCACCGACGCCCACAATGGCCTTCGAGCCATGACTTCAGCCGCAGCGGCGAAGCTGACGTTCACCGAAGATGGAATGGCTCATGCGTCTCAAATTCTTTCCATGGCTGCCAAATTGAAGCTCAAGGTTAGAGAAGTTCCATGTTCCATTGTTTACACGAAACAGAGCCTTGAGAAAGGTCAGCCGACACGTGCGGCGTTTCGTATCCTTGGTCGTCTTGCGATTTCGAGGCTGATTCGATGACGGTGTTTCAATGGCTCTGCGGGGGCCTGATGGCCGCTTTGATTCTGCTGGAAGTTTTCCTGCAGTTGACGGGCAGAACTCGTCGCATCATCAGTAGCCTGCGAGCATCCGTCTGGCTTTTGGCACTGTTTCTGATTCTGGTGCCAACCACGACCAACCGAATCGCCGAATTTCTCAGCATCGGTCGCGGCGCCGACGTGATCCTGTACCTGACGGTAATCTCCTTTCTGCTGTCGTTCTTCTATCTGCTCCATGCGGTCGAATCGCAGCGGGAGCAAATCACTTTGCTTGTTCGAAGGATTGCACTTCAGAACCCGGTTTCGCTTCAAGCTACGACACAAAACATCGACGACGGCCGGACGAATGTTCAACCGTCATCTGAGCAGTCGAGTGCTTCATGTCCGCAGGTCTGATAAATGACAGCGAATCGCAGCACCGGCGCAGTTCAATCCCGGCGACTGGCACCTGGCTGACGCAGATCAGTATAACATTCGCTGCATTTGCTCTTGGTATCGTCCTCTACTGGCCGTCTCTGAGCGGCCCTAAGCTTTTCGATGACGAAGTGATGTTGAACGATGGCGTTGGGACGCAATCGTTCGTTGAAACGATCAACTCGCTGAACTGGCTACGCCCGGAAACGCGTCCGTTGGTCCACTTGACGTTCGATCTTGAAACGTTGGCATTCGGCAACACTATGTCGGCTCATCGCGTGGGAAATGTGTTGGTCCACGCACTTGCCGCAATGGCTTTGGTTGGCCTGATCAGGCGAAGTCGAGGTCTGATCCTTAGCGAACGATCAGCCAATGCGTCTGTTGTACACGATCACATTCCATTCGCCGTGGCGATCTTATGGTTCGTGCATCCATTGCAAACATCGGCGGTCGCCTATGTCGCCCAGCGTTGCGAATCGTTGATGGGACTGTTTTTCTTTCTTTATCTGAGATGTCTTGTCGACCTGGTGGCAACAAAAAAAAACGTCTTGATCATCGCAGCCACTGCTGCTTTTGGACTTGGCCTCTTGTCGAAGACGATCATGGTGACCGCGCCACTGGTGGGCCTTCTGCTGGACCGCGGATTCTTTGCGGCGTCCTGGCGCGAGGCTTTGCGTCGTCAATGGAGCCTTATGCTGGTGCCAGTCGCGGGATCGATTGCGGCTATTGGACTGTTGTTGCCCGGGATTCTGGAAGGGCAAGCCAACGTGGGATTTGGTGGCGATGCTCCTCCGGTTGGCCTGCATCTGGCGGCCCAGTCCAAAGTGATTTGGTTCTATGCGATTCAATGCATCTGGCCGCTTTGGCTAAGCGTAGATCACGCACTGCGACCGCCACAGTTCGCGTCGGAGTACTTCGGCTGGATTTTAGCGACGACGCTTTTACTCATTATCTCGATCGAGCTTTGCTGGCGACAAAAATGGAACGCGGGATTCTTCGTGCTCGCTCCACTTTGCGTACTGGCAACAACATCGTCCATCATCCCAACCGCCGATCTTTGGGTGGATCACCGTATGTATGTACCGCTCGCAGCAATCGTGACCGTCTTAGTGCTGGGGCTGCAATCGCTGCTGACGCGCCTTCACGGCCCATTGCAATCGAAGCGCGTTTTCTCGATCCTCGTTGGAGTTTTTTGCATCCTTCTCGCGGCTCGAACCTGGGTTCGAGCCAGCGACTATCGCTCCGGAATTCAGATATGGCGTTCGGCCATCGCCGAGAATCCAGACAACGATCGTGCGATTCAGAACCTGATTGATGCGACTCGGGAAGAATCGCCGGAATTGTCCATTATGCCGGTGCTGAAACAGGCACTCAAAACTGCCGAAGCAAATAGCATTGTTCCGACTGTCGTTTTTGGTCGCATGGGCGAGCAGTTTGCTCAGGCGGGAGATTCCATTCAGGCAATCAAGGTTCTCCGTCAGGCAATTCGGCTGGACGATCGGCATTTTTTCTCTGGTTACCGTGGAGCGAGAAGACATTCCGAGCGTTTCGGAATGCACGTGAACATGGGGCTCGCACTTGCCTCACAGGGGCAGTTTCCCGCAGCACAGGAACAGATCAACCAGGCATTTCGTTACGGCGACACGGCCGATGCCCGTGCATTGTGTGGTTCGCTTTCCGTACAGGTCGGCGAGATAGCAGAGGCTCGACTTCATTTTCAGCGAGCACTGGAACTGCGTCCGGGATGGAAAGATGTGGAATCGGACCTCGAACGGTTACGGCAATTGCAGTGATCTTCGCGCGTTCCCAAGAAAAATCCTGATCGCGTCCTTGGCCAACGACGTTTCTTAACAATTTAATCTTAACACTACGGCAAACTCGCAAATTGTGTGATTCCCGAACGGGACAGATGTCGTTGGCACTGTCACCGAGAGGGACGAAGTCCGTCTGGACGCCAGCATTTTCCCGATATCTTTTGCTCTAAAAACAGGATTATTAAGATACTGTCTACCGTCGTTGACTCAGAAGAAGCATCGTCCAGATCCAATGACAAAGGATTGGAGAATGGAACCCGTTCAGGGTCGAGCGCGATGATCTAC
>JANMEV010000158.1:0-3981 GCA_031377305.1 Planctomycetota bacterium
AGTCGTTCCCGGTTTGACCGGCTCTGGTTGAACTGCCCCTGGTTCGGCAGGCGATGGATTTGTCGGTGTCGGCTCAACCGGCACCGGGTCTGACGGATCCGGCAATGGCACCGGTGTCAGAGGACCTGAACTTGGCGCTGCCGGCGGTTGAGCCTTCGGGACCACAGCAGGAGATTTCTCGCCTCCGGCCGGACCATCGACTTTTGGCTGATCCTTCGTTGGGTCCGTCACAGGCTTTGCAGCATCTGGGGTCTTAGTCGTTGTCGCTGGCGATCCCGATTTCGGAACGACCTGCAGCGAAGTCCCCGGAGCTGTGCTTCCTGGCGGTGTCGGCATTGCTGGAACAGCCGTCGATGGCTTACCGGATGCGTCCACCGTCTTGAGTTCCTTCGACGAAGAAACCGACTGAGTGCCCGGTGGCTTCTGGGCCACTTGCTGAGGTGCAGCCGGAGCCACACGGTTGAGATAAATCGTCATCGCATTCGTCGCGTGATACAGGGGCGAACAGCTCACAAACTGTTTGCGATTGTCCATAAGGTCCTGAGCTGTTGTTTCAATCGCCCTGCGAACCCATTGCTCTTTGAGACGTTCCGGTGGCAGCGCCATCATCAGGAACTCCAGCACATGCCCTTCGCTGGCCATGCGTTTATCAAAGTCCTTCTTATATTCGCGCCCTTTGAAGAAGCTTGATGAAAGACTGCCGTCCGGATTTCTGTTGACGTACGCCGTCTGGATGTATTTTTGGATCTTCTGGTCGGCCTGAGCCCACACGCCTCGCAGCGGCTTGCCGGTTCGCAGATAGACATTGCGTGCACGAGCCAGCGCATAAAGGCCGTGAGTTCCACCGCATGGCGAAGTAGGACCGCCAACGGTTTTACCGACTTCCAACTGCACCAGACGCTCGATGCTCCACTTTTCGCCTTTCGCATTCACCCACTGGGCATCGGAAGGCAGGTAAGTGCTCAACGCCCACAATGTCCAGGTGACTTCTTCCTTCTCGTTAGCCGTCATCTGAGCATTCTTCAGCATGTCCCGCATCGTGATCGGGCCCTGCGGAGTACCAAACTGCGTCTCGAGCGGAACATCGCACATCGCCAGAATCGCCAGAAACTGATTGATGTGGCCTTCAAACCAGTAAGGCTTGTTGAACGGATGAGCCTGGCCGCCGAACGAGGTTTTCTGAAACCACGCTTCGTTCTGATACATCGGCCCGCTTTGAATCCACTCCAGTCCGCTGACGGTCTTTCCGTCGTGTTCAATCAAAAAGTCCTGCCGAAGTCCCAACAAGCCATGCATCATCTGCCATGGAGTATGAGTCTTCGTGGACAACAACCGCCGTCGCTGAGCTTCACGAGTGTCGTAGACAAATTTGACCAGCGGATCGGTCGAGTTTTGAATTTCCAGCGCGATGGGTCGAACAGGAACCTGGCCGGCGTTCTCGGGAATAATCACCTGCGGCTCATCGATCGGAGAAGCCAGCTCATTGGTGAATTTTTCGTCGGCGCAGACTGTCCCTGTCAGCAAAAGACTTGCAGCGGCAAGCATCGGCAGAATTTGCGGAAATCCGACCCGCGTTCCCAGTCGCCTCATCGGGACAGCCCCTTTTGATCCAGTTACAATTCCGTAACCGCGCAATTTCACGCGCAGTCTTACGCCCCAAGTCCTTCTTCGACCGATCTCCGTAGCGTCTTCAATTCATCACATTCACTACAAACGGAATTCCCCATAGCCCCCTGGCAGAGCGGCGATGACTCGGTCAAAATGACCCGCCGCGAATCCTCAAACCACCTTTGAACCGACTTGAATGAACTATGGAAATTCCTGAAATCATCCTGGCCAGCAGCTCCAAATATCGCCGCGAACTACTCCAACGCCTGATTCCGAGTTTTCGTTCGCTGTCGCCAGAAGTCGATGAATCCTCATTCCATTCGCCGACTGTTTCGCCAGATGATCTCGCGACGCAGTTAGCGTTTGAAAAAGCCAGCGTGATTGCACGACAGCATCCGGATGCCCTTGTGATTGGATCCGATCAACTTGTGGATATCGACGACCGAGTCCTCGGAAAGCCAGGCACTGAAGAAGCAGCGGTCTCGCAACTGATGGTAATGACCGGGCGTTCACATCGTCTGTTGACGGCGGTGTGCGTTCTTGGACCAAACCGCCAGGCAGCAACATTTATCAATGAAACAGTTCTGCACATGCGGCCTCTGTCACGTTCCGAGGCCGAACGTTACGTGCAACGAGATCAACCGCTCGACTGTGCAGGCAGCTACCGCATCGAAAGCCTCGGCATCGCTCTATTCGATCGCATCGACACCGACGACTTCACCGCCATCATGGGCCTGCCGCTGATGCAACTTAGCCAGGTCCTTCGACAATTCGGAATCGCAGTGCCATAGCAACTCAGTGGTTCATCGCAACCAGCTTGGGGAATTCATAACGCAGTTCCACAGAGACAATCCGAACAAACGCACATCGATCAACGTTCGTGCTTGTCTTGCGATTCGTGGACGAGCATGGAAAGGAAAAACAGGGCACAAAGGCGCCACGCACGTGAGAAGAAGACGATGCGTGGCTGGAGTCACGATGACATTTGGGAGCACATCTGAAAGAACTATTCGCGGGTGCGATTGGCGTCAAGTGATTGGAAACCGAATCTGGGAGAAGGGGCCCGATGAAAAATGATCCGTATCAGTCCGATGTGGACTTTTGTCCGACGTGTGCCGACTTTCGAATGCCGGATGATGTCTGGTTTATAGAAGTTGTCGAAGAACTTGGTGGTGTACTTCGCTATCACTGCAAGATATGTCAAAGTCACTTTGAGATGTTGCCGACAGGTCCGCCATTGCCTCGAACGCCCCCGAGAAAATCTTCACCAGAGTGATCCGAATACCAAAGCAACTTTTTTCCGCTTCGCGGATTGTCTCTCTGCATGTTGACTGGAGCAATCAATGTATAAGGATTACGACGACGCATCTGGGTATGCGGTCCGTGGTACAGTGCGAAATAACTTGACAGAGGTCAGAAAAGCGTTTGACGCCTACCCGGCGTTAGCCAAAGACGAGAACGGTGTGTGCGGAACACCGTGGATAATTCAGGCAGTGACAAATGGTCAGAAGGAATTTCTGGAGTTCTTTATTGCACGTGGCTGCGACGTTAATGCCACGAAGAATCGCGGTGGCACGAGTGCGATCACACAGGCGATTCATAAACATCCAGAATTGCTCCCGCTGCTGTTCAAGCACGGCGCTGATCCAAATCTGCCAGAAACACGAACAATCCTTTCTGCGATCAACGCAGGCGATCGTCGACTTGAATTGGTGAAGCTGCTTGTGGAACACGGTGCGGACGTCAATCAGGCATTTGACCTGTACGGCAACGAAGACATGCTCTTCACGGCGGTTGAATTTGCCGAGGAGTATCCAGACGTGGTCGCCTATCTTCGTTCGAAAGGCGCGAAGTCGGTGGACGAACTGCGAGCGGAAGGGAAATTGCCTCCTGCACAACAAGATTCCTCCGAGGGCACCGGTGAAGAACGATCGTTCTCTGAGCAGACCGTCGCATGGTTCAACAAGAACATGGGCCCCGTCAATCCTGCCGCGTTATCCGAAATCGTGCCGAGCGAACTGCCGATCACCATTCATGTGATCCCGTCTTCCAGCGATCGACCTTTCGTGACGCTCTTTACGTCCGGGATGTCGGAGCGATCGATGATGGTGCCCGATGGTGAAGAAATCTATTCGTTTGCCGAACTATTCATTCAGCTCCCGAAGGACTGGAAGTATCAGGAGTTGCAGAATCCTCAGTGGAACTGGCCTGTTCTATGGCTGCGGCGAATCGCCAGGGTTCCTCATGACGAACACACCTGGCTGGGCGGCCCGACGACGATCATCGCCGAAAACGACCCTCCGACGCCCATTGCAAAAGGTCTGCCATTCACATCCTTCCTGCTGATGGCAGAGCACGACTTCCGAACCGACC
>JANMEV010000540.1:0-3061 GCA_031377305.1 Planctomycetota bacterium
CTCAGGGACTGCTTTACACGCTGGCCCATACTCTCTTCAACCACGGCCTAACAGTTCACCTTGCGCGAATTGCGACGAACATCGATCAGGTCGTGGACGTGTTTTATGTGATGGATGAGCACCAGCGAAAACTCGAGTCACCCGAACGACTGGAGAAATTGAAGAGTTCGCTGTTGGAAGAGATCCGACTACTAAGCCATGGATGACGTTATCCAGGGATGACATCGATCCGATTGGGCATGGCACCAAATGCAAAAACGCTCCACGCGATTTTGCAACCGGCGAGGAGCGTTTTTGTCGGGGAGACTTCAATTGGCTGACTACTGGCCCGGGAAAATATGCACCGGCTTTGCAGCAGCGGCTGCGGCTGGAGTCCGGATTTGCGAAGGAGCCGTTTGAGCGGGAGCCGGTTGCATTTGCATTAAGGGTGAGGCGGATGCTTCGTAGCCAATTGGTCTTACTGAGCTGGCTGGATAGACGGATGTCGAAGGCCGAAGTGGCATCGGTTGGGGCTGTGTTTGTGAGTGCAGATTCTGATCCAGATAGCTGCCTCGGTACTTGTTCCAGAACTGCTGCGAGTATGGCATACCGTGGGCTGAGCCCCACTGCGTCGAGATCTGTGTTTGAGAAAACACATGTCGGTAGTTGTACGGGCGAAAACTAGAGAATCCGCCGTAGGCTGGAACTCGCTGATAGTAACCGTGGAGCCATGGATCCTGCTGATCGTAGGGATACTGCTGAACTCCATCGCCACCGGCAATAGTGTTTGAGTATTCGATGCCGGGCATGCCGACCTGAGCCTGAGCGGACACTGCTGAAAGCAGCGTTACAGCAAAGGTGAAAACGAGTGATCGACGCATTGAATCCCTCCGGGGGTCGAATACACAATACTGAAACTATCGTCGAACCAGTTCCGTGGAACGAGCGAGCTAATTGAATTCCATTCATTCATCGGTTCGATGGCAGCGACGATCTTCCACTAAAACGCAGGAAACGAACGCTCTTACCAAGTCTGCATTCTATGCACATTTCGAACGTTCTGACCGTCAAATCTTGACTTCATGAAATTGCGTCATCTTTGTCCTGGGCAGACTTCCATTTACCGTGTAGATGAAGGTAGCCGTGGACATCGCTGTCATTTGCCGCGGTAAGAATTCCTCTTGGACAGTGGCAAAGAAACTGGAGACACCATCTTATGCAAAGATCTTTGAAATCAATTTCCGGCCGACGTCTTCTGCTGGCCGGTGTGACGGCCGTGTTGGGAAGCAGTTCATGTTTTGGTGGCGATCTGTTGGGTCTTCTGGGGCATCGGTCAGGATGCGGATGCAGTCAGCCGGCTCCTCAGGTTGTGCATGTGGCACCAATGATTCAGCACACAGAGGTTGTCGAAATGGCGCCAGTGATGGAAAGTGCCTGTGCGTGCTTAGCGGCAATTCCGTCGTGCTGCGGCATTGGCGGTGGACTTGTTCAATTGGGCAGTATGTACGGATTTAGTGGATCGTATGGCGGGATTTCACACGGTGGCCCTGCACATGGCAGCTTTCTAAGCGGCTATGAGGGAATTCCCAACATGGACGGCGGTGGGATTCACCATCGCTATCCATATCATAGCTATCGCCGTCCCTGGGCTCATCCGGGAACGCCTTCCACAAATGTCACGATCGTCTGGTAGTAGGGGTTAGGCAGAACAGTGGGACTCTTCTGCTTAGCGTGGAGTGACGCTGTAGAACAAAGCAAATTACGGCAGCCAGGATTTCCTGCTGCCGTTTTTTATGGAACCACCGCTACAGGCGGACTAATCGGTCTTTTCGGAACATTCCGTGGAACCATTCGAACTGTCGTCGGATCGAGCTTGTTCACGATGAGTGGACGTTGTCCCTCACTCTGAATTCCAGGGTCGTCGATATTACTGGAGATCTTTGTCCTCAGCAGCAGTTCAAGACTGCCGCACCCTGAAGAGTTCAGCCGCATGGAGTTGTGGCCAGAAATTTAGTGGCGTCGAGGCACAGAAACGCGAGCTAGCCAACAGCGGTTAGATCGCGAGGTTGCGACACGGAAGGAGCACTTCGAATGTCAGCGGATAATGCGGGTTTGGGTTTTGCACTGAAAGCCTGGTGTGAATTCCTGCGAACCAAGCCTTTGCGTCAGGTGCTTGCCGGAGCCGTCGCAGGATGTTGTCTTGCACAAGGCACCTTGTTTGCTCAGCAGTCGGATACGTTCTCTGTTCCTGCTGGTCAAATGGTTCAGCCAGCCCAGATTCAGACACTTCAACTGGAAGACTCATCGGTTTCTGGACAGGTGGATGCCGTCCATAGCCCGAACGTCGACAAGTTGCTGAAGCCTCAGTATCACCTGGAAATCGAACGTCGGCACAGCCAACTGGTCATCACCAGCAAGAAGGTTCGCCGAATCGCTGTGACGGATTCAACGATCGCGAACTATGTGCAGTATTCCGAATCGGAAATCAGCGTCGTTGGGTTGGAACTCGGCAAGACGGACCTGACCCTCTGGTTCGACGGAGAAACGGTTCCTTCGATATACGAGGTTTCTGTTATTCGTGATGCGAGCCTGGAAGAACAGAGAACGATCGACTTCGGAAAGCTTGAGCGTCGGTTGAAGACGCTTTTCCCGAACTCAACTGTCGCACTGATCCCGGTTGGCGCTCAGGTGCTTGTTCGTGGTCAGGCCTACGACGGCGAAGAAGCCCAGAACATTCTTCAGATCGTACGAGCCGAGGTGCTCCGATCTCTAGGTCGATTCAACGATCTGGACAACGGCGGAGCTGGCGGACTGAGCGCTCTCGGGGCTTCCGGAGCATTGGGTGGTGCAAACGGTGGTGGTGGTGGTGGTGGTGCAAACGGAGCCAATAACGGTTTCCGGGACATCGTCATCAACGAGCTGAGCATCCCCGGCGAATACAACATTAAGATGCGAGTGATTGTCGCCGAAATCAACCGGTCAGAACTCAGAAATGCGGGGTTTGACTGGAGAGTACTGTTTGCGGATGGTCGCCACGCCGTCGGTTCATCGATGGGCGGTTCAACAGGCGCAACGCTGAGCG
>JANMEV010000227.1:0-5635 GCA_031377305.1 Planctomycetota bacterium
CCGCCCGCATCTGGATTTTCAACTCGAAGCATCCCGAGGGAAAATACTTTCCGGATGCGGATGTGCTCGCCGGCGGGCAGAACGTGACGGTTGCGGCGGATTTCAAGGATGAGGTCGCTGAGGGAGAAAACCGGATCGTCATCACCCAGTATGACAACTTCCCGGTCTTAAACACCATCAAAGGCATCCATATCATCGTGGATGGGAAAGAAGTGGAACCGGGCACGCTTCCCACCACCAACTCCATCGCCATGGAATTCAAATTGATCCCGGCTGGCACATTCATGATGGGTTCGCCGGACAGCGAAGAAGGCCGTGGAGATGATGAAACACAGCATGGGGTGACGATCACTCGCGACTATTACATGGGCGTCACCGAAGTCACGCAATCCCAGTGGCAGCAGGTCATGGGGACCACACCCTGGAAAGGGCAGGAACAAGTTATCGAAGGAAACGATATCGCGGCGAGCTATATCAGTTGGAATGACGCGGTCGAATTTTGCCGAAACCTGAGCGAGCAGGAAGGAAGGACGTATCGGCTACCGACTGAAGCGGAATGGGAATACGCGTGTCGCGGCGGAACCACGACGGCGTACAGTTTTGGTGACGACGTATCACAGCTTGAACAATCCGCATGGTATAGGGACAGTGAACCAAACCATTCCAGCCAGGTCAAACAAAAAAGCCCCAACGGATTCGGCCTATACGATATGCACGGCAACTTACTTGAGTTTTGCCAGGATTGGTATAGTGCTTATCCGCAGGGCAGCGTCTCGGATCCGCCCGGTCCGTCCAGCGGTACTAATCGCGTATGTAGAGGTGGCGGCTTCGCGTTTGAGGCCCCCTTTGTTCGCTCTGCCTCACGCCGGTTAACAATTGATTCGGCCAAACCGTTTCCAACATTTGGGCTTCGTGTGGTACTGGTTCCGGTATCAGATTCGGGGCAGTTGGCCCTGAACCGAGCCAAAGATTTGCTGAGAGGCCATTGGATACCCAACCTCGACGAAACGTCGAAGCGTGTTGGCGAACTCCACCCTTCCGAACGCGAAGTGCTCTCGATCCTGTCCGTGGAATTCACGTCGCGAAGCATCTCGCTGCTTGTTCAGGATGAACCGGTCAGCTTGAGTATTAACACAGAGCTTGTCACGCCAAACGAATTCTACGACTTGAAGCAGACGGAAGCCGGCGACACATTCCAGCTTGTGCTGAAAGACGAAGAGGGTGTCGAGCACGTGGACGGGGTTCAGATCCTCAGCGAGACACAGATCCTGGTCACGCTGGGGAAAGGCGGTCGCCCTGTCGTTCTGGATTGGTCTCGTGGCGTGGTGGAGGACACCTCTGGTGTGGTGGAAGACGCGTGGCAAACTTCAGTGGTGGCCTGGGGACATAATCCGGACAAAAGTTATGGACAGGCAACCATCCCCGAGGGCTTGAGCGACGTGACTGCGATTTCAGCAGGTCAATTCCACAGCTTGGCATTGAAGCAGGACGGCACCGTCGTCGCATGGGGAGCCAATTATGCGCGGACGACAGACATCCCCGAAGCGTTGAGCGGTGTCACCGCGATTGCAGGTGCGGGTTCCCACAGTATGGCATTGAAACGGGACGGCACCATCTTCATATGTGGAGGCAATGAGCGAAACCAGAACGTCGTCCCCGAGGGCGTAACAAATGTCAAAGCCATTGCAGCGGGTCATGGCCTTAGCCTGGCACTGCAGCAGGACGGCACCGTCGTCGCCTGGGGATACAATGATTTCGGGCAGGCAAACATCCCCAAGGGCTTGAGCGACGTGACTGCGATTTCAGCAGGCTATGGCCACGTACTGGCGTTGAAACGGGACGGCACCATCGTCGCCTGGGGACACAATAAGTATGGAGAGGCAACGGTTCCAGAGGGACTGAGCGACGTGACTGCGATTTCAGCAGGTGAATTCCACAGCTTGGCATTGAAGCAGGACGGCACCATCGTCGCCTGGGGACACAATGAGTATGGAGAGGCAACGGTTCCAGAGGGACTGAGGGATGTCACCGCAATTGCCGCCGGGTTTCATCACAGCTTGGCATTGAAGCAGGACGGCACGGTCGTCGCGTGGGGATACAATGAGTATGGAGAGGCGACAGTTCCAACGGGGCTGAGAGATGTCATCGCGATTTCGGCCGGTCGATACCACAATCTGGCATTGGTTAGAAAGGGGAAAGCCCAGTAGCGGTCGTGAACCCCACATCAATCTCGTGCTCAGTCAACTTCGATACTTGAACTCAAACAGCCCGGATCACATCTCACGCGCTAATGCGGTCGGTTGCGATCAGTCAATCCTTAACTTGAAAGTATTACGATGCCTCTCCAGCTTGCGTGGCCGCAACCATTCGCTCTATCCACCAAATCCGAAAAACTCACTTGTGCCCCCATCCTGGCCGGGAATGTGCTTGTTTTCGCGACGCACGACGACGTGAAAAAGGATTTTCTCTATGGAGTGAGCCTCTACGATGGTTCCCTGCGCTGGAAGCATAAGATCTCGCACTCAATTTCTGATTCTGAGATTTTTACGGCGAACGGAACCGTGTTTTTCAAGGGGCATACCTCGGACTTCTACATCGATCCCCTGGGAGAACGTGCAAAAAACGAGCCAGGGGACGTCCCCAATGCCTGCGACGTTGATCCACATCCCCAGGATATTGCAGTGACCCACAGGGGAGTAGTCGCGCTGGATGTTGGCTCAGGCCGTTTGAAGAGTGATTGGTATCATGTCGCCAAACTGAAGGATGTGAATCAGTTTGCCGTCGACGATCACGTACTGCTGATCAGCACCTATTCAGGTTTCTGGACTGTTCGTGCGTACGATGTCATAACGGGAAAGCAGTTGTGGGAACGAATGGACCTTGGTGAAGGGAACATGTCATCGGAGCCTCTGCAACTCTCGCGTGGTGACGGAGTGATGTTTGTTGGGGCGAAGCAATTTCTAAAGGCGATCAACACTCGCTCCGGACAGGTTCGCTGGAGATTTAAGGCAATACAGTTTCCTTTTTCACGAGATCTCCTCATTGGAAACGGCTTGGTGATTGCGAATAATCAAAACGTTATTTACGCGGTCGATGCCGAAACCGGACTGGAAAAATGGAGATTGTCAGGACTCGGCTCTAATGTGGCAGCCTGCTGGGAGGGAGATTTTCTGGTTAGCGCTGCCAGCTCTGGGGGATCTGGTGAAGCAGTAATCGCGCAGATAAGTACGGGGCAAATCTACCAACGAATAAATCTGTATCACTCACTTTTGCAGGCCAACCTGCAATCAGATAATGATAAGAGCGAACTCGGTAGTTTCTTTACGCCCGTCGTTAACGGACCTGCCTCCGCACTCATTAGTGGGTTTGATGGTCGAAAATTGTACGAGGCACACATCGTCCTCGCCTCTTCGAAAGGGGAAGTTCTCAACTACCACCTTCAGGTGGACATGTCGAATCTCAATGCGGAATTCAAGGATCGAGTTCGTAAGTTCGAATTGGATTCCTCAATCAAAATATCGAGTCTGCCGCAGAGCATCGGAGGGACCTACTTTACGAGGAAAAGCTACGTACCGGTGGCGGGTGACGGGACCGTCGTATTCACCGCTGAAGATAATAAACTTTGGGCCTACAATCTGATTGGCGACAACTACGCACCACGATTTGAAAACCGGAACTCATCCAGTCTGACCGATGGTCGGTCGCAGCAACCCAACTACATCAAGCTTCCCAGCAACGCCCGGTTTGATTTCCGTCAGGGCGACTTCAGTCTGGAATTATGGACGAAAACTACCCACGGCGGCGAATTGTTGACTCAATCCGCCGATCCGGGCTCAAAGGGTGCCGGTTTTCGGCTTTCGATCGTGAACACTGCCGGAGGGATTCGGTGCGGAGATTTCGGCGAAGGTCGGGTGCAGTTTGCGATCACAGACGCGGATCCTGCACGGGGCATCGCACTGGTCGCATCCACGGATCCGACCACTTTGACAGACGGAAAGTGGCACCACCTGACCGTCATGCGGAAACAGAACCAGATCACCGTGTTCGTCGACGGCTTCAGCCAGCCGACGGCTGTCGTGATTCATCGGGATTTCTTTTCCAGGTCCGTGCAGGACTTACACCATGCTGACGAGTTATTCCTGTCCCCGTCGCTCGTCGACGTGACGGCCACGGTTCCGGCCGTGGGTAACAAAATCCAACCGCTGGTGGTGGGAGCGTATGTCGCGGCCAATGACGCACTCAAAGATCAGTACTCTCCCAACTTCGACGGGCTGATCGCAGATGTGCGCGTGTGGGATCATGGACTGTCTGTCGCCGAGATCAGTGACCGCAACACGAAGTATCTGACCGGTCTGGAACATGGACTCGTCGGTTATTGGCCGCTGCTCAGCCAGAAAAACGAAAATCAAAGGAGTGGCTACGAGGATCTCGCCGGAGGAGGAAAGGACAAACCTCGGGCGATTCCCGAAGGGAATGTCGTCGGGGTCAAAAAGCAGCAAACATACCTGCGACTGAGGGAAGAACGGTTTCCCCATCTATTGAAGCCAGAGACCGTGCAATGGCCTTACCACGAGCGCTGGGCGGTTGGCGGTGCGGACGCCCCCGGTTGGGATGCAGACGCCGGCAAGCTCATGTCTGTTTCCGGCAATACTCTTGCCGTATCTGGTGAGACTCTCGCGTTCTTAGCCGGTGAGCATATCCATGCTGTCGATTTGATTCACGGAGATCGACTCTGGTCGCTAACCATGCCCCAGGGGACGAGTCTCCTCACTCACCAGGGCACCGTCTGCATGCGCCACATGGCGCCGGATGGAGGGCCGGGGAACTCACTGGCCGAGTATGTGAGCGCGTTTGATTCGACGACCGGTGCTCAAGAGTGGAAGTACTGGGTATTCGGCAAATCAGAAAACACGACTGCGATGGTTTCGGTAGGGCCTTTCATCTGCATTGCCACTGACACCGAGCTGCGGTGGGTAGATCGCACGGGAGCATTTTTGGAAGTTACTAAGTACTCCCAAAGGGTGAGTTCAAATCTGCATGCCGGAGCGCTCGGTCTCTATTTTGGCACAAACGACGGGAACCTGCACTTCGTGCCCCTGCTTCAGGACGGAAACGGTCTAACGAGGCCGGGGCGGGACGCTGAGAAAGTGACCGTGAAAATCGGGGGGGTCGTCGGCTCCATCACCATCGCTGATGGTGTTCTGTTTGCCTCAACTGAAAAAACCGTTGTCAGGCTGGATGCCCGAACCCTCGAGTCTTCCCAAAACATCGCGCGGGACGACAAAGGCAAGATGATCGCCCACGATCATCTCTGGCAGCCCCCTTCAATTGAAGGAGATTCGATCATCGGCATGGCGGCGTCCCCCCGCCATAATCGTCTGGTTCTCACCACTAAAAGCGGCACGGTTCGATTCTGGGAGTTCGCATCGGGCAAAGAGATAAAAAAAATCGTTCAACCGCCAGTCAGTCTGAACAAGATGGTGATCTCAGCACCGGTGATCGATGGCGACGACGTTTTTCTGACCGTCGGCGGAACGAACAAGGGCGCTGACGCCGGAGCGGTCCTGGCCTACGACTTGAGAACCGGGGCCTTGCGGGGAAACGACAGTCTCAAGACCCAGCCTCACGGACGACC
>JANMEV010000277.1:0-1682 GCA_031377305.1 Planctomycetota bacterium
CAACAATCGATTGCTGACGGAAGGGCTCACTTCAGAACGAGTCGAGGAAGCTGTTTTTGGATTCCACGAAGCCAATTGGCATCCACTTGTGTGGCTTTCCTACATGGTTGAGGTGGAACTGTTCGGGATGAAACCGCAGGTGATGCATATCACAAATGTGCTTCTGCACATCGCCAATTGTTTGCTTGTCTATTTGTGGCTTAGTCGATCGACCGGCGATGCATTTCGGAGTTTTCTGGCGGCATTACTGTTTGCAATTCATCCGATGCATGTCGAGTCCGTCGCCTGGATCACGGAACGCAAGGACGTGCTGAGTACATTGTTTTTGCTCGCGACGCTGATTGCCTATTCCGAGTATGTTCGCAGAGCCAGCTATCGCTGGTATTTCGCCGCTGCAGTTCTGTTTTGCATGGGATTGACAGCGAAAGCGATGTTGGTCACCGTCCCCATCATTCTTGTGTTGTTGGACTTCTGGCCCTTGAAGCGACTTAAGCTCAACAGCGCCCTGCGTCTCGATCGAGCGACACTAAAAAGCCTGTTGGGGGACAAGGTTCCCTTCATCATCCTGTCCATCGCCATCGCATGGGTCACGATCGTGGCGCAGCGGAGTGGCGGCGCTGTGGCTGGTCTGAGCGTTCTTCCATTCGAGGAACGAACTGCAAATTCCATGGTCTCTGTTTCACGGTATGTTCTGAAATCTCTATGGCCATCGAACCTGAGTGTCTTTTACCCGATGCCAGTTGGTGGATGGCCAATGGGCATCCTTGTAATCTCCGTCGTTGTTTTCCTTTCGCTATCGATGGTCGCGTGGTGGGCACGCAATGGAAGAGTCGCGATTCTGATGGGCTGGAGTTGGTTTGTCGTCACATTGCTGCCTGTGATTGGGATCATCCAGGTCGGCATACAGTCAATGGCAGACCGCTATTCGTACGTGCCGATGATCGGGTTGTCGGTGATGCTGTTGTGGGGACTGCCAGACCAGTTCTTCAGATTGAAACCTGGACCGTTGGCTGTGATCGGCCTGATGACGATTGCTCTTTTGTTCGTCGCGACTAAACAAGTTTCATTTTGGCAAAACAGTATTACACTCTTCGAACACGCTCTTGCAATTGAGCCTGCAAATAACTTCACTTCGCACCTTAATCTTGGGAATGCCTATTTCGAAGCCGGCAGACGAGAGGAAGCCAGAGTACATCTCGAAGAAGCGGTGAGACTCAACCCGGAAAACTCCGAAAAGGTGCAGATCCTTGCTCGAAGTTACCTACGAGAGGGCAAGTACAGGGAAACGGAAGAACTTCTGAAAAAGGCTCTACAGATTAATGACAGAAACAGCGGACTTTGGTTGCTGCTGGGGAATGCCATCAAGGGGCGTGGTGACGATGAGATGACCGTCATGTATTACACGAAAGCGGTTGCACTGGACTCAACGTCCAGCGAGGCATTGAATAATCTTGGCCTGATGCTGTGCCGCAGCAATAACTCAGAAGGCATGAAGTTCATTCGCCGCGCGATCAATGCCAACCCGGAGAACGCTCAGGCGCACAATAGTCTTGGAAACGCACTTGTTCGCGAAGGTAGCCTTGAGGCGGCTCAGAAGTCGTATCTTGAGGCAATTCGTTTGGCCGATCTGCCGGAGTCGAAAAAGAACCTTGAATATGTTCGCGAATTGCTTGGGCAGCCGG
>JANMEV010000292.1:0-2382 GCA_031377305.1 Planctomycetota bacterium
CGTCCGCGAGATCGAGGAGCGACTGCAGACGGCGCGCGAGTGGGAACGGCGACCGAAGCCGACAACGACCGTGTCTCCACCTGACGATATTCAGGATCAGAAGCTGTTCTTTGAGAAGTTCGACCTGATGTTGTCGATGGCACAGCTCGCGCTGGAGTCTGATTCGACGCGCATCGTGACGTTGATGGTCGATGCCTTCGCGACACCGTCTTTCAAACTGGGCGACAACGAGAACTCGACGACCGGCTATCACGACCTGAGCCATCACGGTCAGGCTGCCGACAAGGTCAGACAACTCGAAGAGGCCGATCGCCGACAGATGGCGCTGCTGAAAAAACTGCTGCAAAACCTTGCCGACAAACGAGACGGCGACGAGCGATTGCTCGATCGCACAATGATTCTGTTCGGCAGCAACATGGGCGACTCAAACACGCACGACAACACCAATCTGCCGATCCTGCTCGCTGGCGGCGGCTTCCGGCACGGCCAGCATCTCGCCTTCAAACGCGATAACAACACGCCGCTCAGCAACCTGTTCGTGACCATGTTGCAGCGACTTGGCATCGAGGCCGACTCCTTCAGCACCAGCACCGCCACGCTCACGGGATTGGAAAACGCATCATGATGCCAACATGTCACGCCAGGTGGCACATTGATTTGCGTAACATTCGGCAAGCGAAATAGGGTGACATTGCGTTTTTTCAGTGAAGCCGATGTTCTGTTTCGATTTCCCCGACCTTAACAGGTTTGCGAGAAGATTCGATTTGATGACCGATCCCATTCAACTATCCTCGGCGGCTGCCATGTGGTTGTATGACCGCGGCTGGTCGGAACTAAGACGATGGGACGCCGACTTATCGATCCGCCGATTGAAGGAACGCGGGTTCACAGTCCATCCAATGGCAGAATTGGTATTGCAACGATTTGGCGGAATGATTTTGAACTCCTGTGGCCTAATGCTTCCACGGATCGTAGTCGAGCCAGACGAGGCATTTCACGTACTCACTCCTCGTAATCTGGAGCTGCTGCCTCTTGCCGAAGAGATCAGATCGCCGCTTTGCCCGGTGGGTTGCGGATCCGGGTGGATTATGCTGTCTGGTGCTGACGGAAAGATTGTCTTGCTTCATGAACAATGGGATCTCTGTAGTGTGTGTCCCGATCTGTCAACGTTTTTCGACAACAGCATATTTGGCGGTACAAACAAAGGCATTGAACTCAGGAATCTTCAAGACTACATCGTCGACTGGTGAATTGCATTCAGGTAGAGAACGAAACCAGGAGGGAGCTCGCAAAGGGGCATTGATGTTTTTCAGTAAAGCAGCATGTCCCTCATTCCGACTCGGGAATGGGCCATTGTGACTGCGCTGCATGTACAGAATGGATTTTCTTATAATGTACTTTCATGATCTGTCGTTCTATTCGTACTTCGTAAAAAAGCCGTTGGCTGACGTCCGAAATGTGGGATGGTTAGATGCGAATCACAGTTATCCAAAGGGTCTCTGCAGTCCAGACATTTGCGAAATCGTTCATGCACTCCTGTACGACAAGGTCCCTGGAGTATATGCTCACGTTAACCCAATTCGCGGTTCCCATCCGTGTAATCTTTGTAAAGAATCGGAGTCATTGTCCGATGCGGAGTTGGAGTTGGTGATAGGAAGTTCGGAAATCTGGATTCCATCGGCTGAAGGAATTTTCGCATCGCCGTCGATGATTCTCCATTACATGTCCCATCATAATTATTTTCCGCCGAACGAATTTCTTGCGGCAGTCATGAGTGTACGTTTATTAGATAAGTTCAACGGTCAGGATGAGTTTGAAATCCGAAACTCTGCAGCAACTGCAGGTGAGAAGGGCGCGGAATAGGTAGCTGTCCATTTCTTCTCATGCTGTTAGCACAGAATGTAGCTCCAAATGGCAGACTGCGGCAAACATCTGGCGAAACTGGGAAGGAATCGAAAAGGGCATTTTGCTTTACTCAAGTATCACGATGTCTCCTTATTTCTCGTTCGCTCAGAAGAGAGCAATGGTCAGGGCCGTGAGTGTTTAGTTGGCCGTGCCTGGTGTTCAAAGAATGCAGGCGACAGCGAAGAATCCCGCGTCGGAGACACGGGCAACAGTGAGGTGTTTGGTGCAGTTGATGGCTCAGAGGTAGTCGCATTTGTTTACCACAGAAGACACTGAATCCACGGAAGAGAAGCTCAGGAAATTGCTGATGTCTTTTCCGTGTGATTCTGTGTTTTCAGTGGTTCAAATTTGCGATTTGATTTTCAGACGTACCGTACACCCGTCGCTCCGCCGACGGGAACGGCTTGCATGCCAGCCAGACGAGGTCGCCTTTGCGAAGACGCGACTTCCGGGCACCCGCTTTCAGCTTTGGCCGAG